>DMXI01000244.1 GCA_003483885.1 Microscillaceae bacterium | reverse complement strand
CTCTTGAAACGGTAGTAAATACAGCTAAAAAAGCCAAAGAAGCAGGTTCTTCTCGTTTGTGTATGGGAGCTGCCTGGCGCGAAGTGCGCGACAATCGCGACTTTGACAAGGTGTTGGAGATGGTAAAAGAGGTCAACAAGTTGGACATGGAAGTTTGCTGTACCTTGGGTATGTTAAACGCCGATCAAGCCCAAAAACTGGCCGATGCAGGTTTATATGCTTACAACCACAACGTAGACACTTCTGAGGATTACTATAGTGAAGTGATCACAACCCGCGATTACAAAGATCGTTTAGATACGATTAATAACGTACGTAAAACTGGAATGACTGTATGTTCTGGGGGAATTGTAGGATTGGGCGAAACCCACAAAGACCGAGTGGGAATGCTGAAGGTATTGTCTAACCTAACACCACACCCTGAGTCAGTGCCTATCAATGCTTTGGTAAGGATAGAAGGTACTCCATTGGAAAACCAACCCAAAGTGCCGGTACAAGATATGGTGCGAATGATTGCTACTACCCGTATTTTAATGCCTAAAACTGTGGTAAGACTCTCTGCGGGTAGAACCGAAATGTCATTGGCTGAGCAAGCGATGTGTTTTATGGCTGGAGCCAACTCTATCTTTGCAGGTGACAAATTATTGACTACACCTAATCCTGACTTTAAGGATGATATGGAGATGTTCAATATTTTGGGACTTACTCCAAGAGAAGCTTACAAAGGAATTGATCGTGAACAATTCCGTCCAAAGGAAACTGTAGAAGAGAAATAATATCCTTTTGATAAAACATAAAAGCCCTGTCGACGAGTTGAGTGGACGGGGTTTCTTTTTATCCAAGAATAAATTTTATGATCAAAACCAATACTGATTTTCTGAACGAACGCCTGGAAGAACGCCGCGAAAACGGATTGATGCGTAACTTGGTAGACAAAGGGCACCTGGTAGATTTTTGCTCCAATGATTATTTGGGAATGGCCCAGTCAGAAGCTTTCAAGCAATTGATTGATCAAAAGCTTGCTCAATATTCACCCGCGAGGGTAGGGGCCACTGGTTCGCGACTCATTAGCGGTAACTTTGCTTATACGGAAGAATTGGAGCAAAAAATGGCGGTGTTTCATGGGGCGGAAACTGGACTAATATTCAACTCCGGATATGACGCCAACCTAGGCGTATTTGCCTCTTTGGCGCGTCGGGGTGATACCATGATTACCGATGAATTGATTCACGCCAGTATCATAGATGGGGTACGACTTACCCACGCCAAGCGACTCCGCTTTCGGCATAACAATTTGGCCGATTTAGAAAAGAAATTACGGGTGGCCGAAGGAAACATTTTTGTAGGGGTAGAATCAGTATACTCGATGGATGGCGACATAGCCCCATTGGCAGAAATAGCCGATTTATGCGATCAATACAATGCCCATTTGATTGTAGACGAAGCCCACGCTACTGGAGTATTTGGAGCACAAGGAGAAGGACTAGTACAAAGCGAAGGCTTACAAAATAAAGTGTTGGCACGCATCCATACTTTTGGTAAGGCCTTGGGTAGCCATGGTGCTGTAGTACTGGGAAGCAAAGCCTTGCGAGATTACCTCGTCAATTTTGCCCGTTCGTTTGTATATACTACAGCCTTGCCGATGCATTCGTTGATTGCCATGGAAGCCTCTTATGAGTTGTTCCCCACCTTGCACCAGGCACGCACGCATTTATCAAATTTGATTCGTGTTTTTCAAAACACCATGAGAAAAACGGCGCATTATGAGGTGTTGCCAAGTCCATCGCCCATTCAAGGGGTAATTGTGCCAGGAAATGCCAAAGCCAAAGCCCTTTCTCAGCAAATAGAAGAAGCTGGATTCTATGTAAAAGCCATCTTGAGTCCTACCGTACCTGCTGGGCAAGAACGCTTACGAATTTGTTTGCATGCATTCAATACTGAAACCGAACTTGACCAGTTGATAAAAATTATAAACGTTTAAATATAAGAAGGCCGTGGACTGTGGTCTATGGACTGTTGACTAATATATGCACCAATACATCATTGCTGGAATAGATACCGAAATTGGCAAAACCGTTGTTTCAGCCATTGTAACCGAAGCTTTGCAAGCCGACTACTGGAAACCTGTACAATCGGGAGACCTGCACCATACCGATACCGATAAAGTAAAAGCCCTGGTAAGTAACCCTCAGTCAAAGTTTCATCCTGAAGCTTATCGTTTGGAAACACCGATGTCGCCTCATGCTTCAGCCGCTATAGATGAGGTCACCATCGATGCCGATAAACTTACGTTACCTCAAACTTCTAACAATTTAGTGATAGAGCTAGCAGGAGGTTTAATGGTTCCTTTGACCAAAGACTTGCTCATGATTCATATGCTTAAGCAGTGGAATTTGCCCGTGGTGCTGGTGTCTAAGTATTATCTGGGTAGTATCAATCACACACTATTATCTATTGAGGTGCTCAAAGCCCACAATATTCCTATCAAAGGAATCATTTTTAATGGAGAAACCAACCCGACCAGTAAAGAAGCCATATTGCATTATAGCCAATTACCGGTTATTGGTGAAATTCCCTGGATAGAAGAGGAAGTGACCAAAGAAAAGGTGAAAGCTTTGGGAGAGTTATTGAAATTTTAAAAATGAAAGTCCTGTGAGTGTATTCACAGGACTCAAAAACACATACCTTCTATGTGTTGTTTAATATCGCATTTTCTAGAGTTTTAGCTTAAATCCAGCATTAAATATAAAACCATCCAGGGGAGCCCATACTTCGGTAAATCTGGGGTTATTGTAAGGAGCCTGTACCAGGCTTTCATAACGGGTTTGACGGGTATCTGTCCAATTTTCTAGGTTTACATATACTGAAAATTTGCCCAAGGTTCTTTCTGCCAGAAATCCTGCTTTAAAAAGAGCCTTAACCCTACGACCCGATGCCAGGGTTTGTTCGCTTTCATATTCGGCATCTATACCTATTCTCCATTTTCCTTCCTCTACAAACATCAAGTCACCGTGAAAAGAGTGAGTGGGAGTAAGGGGTAGGGTAAAATCACTTCCGTTTTCTTTGCGGCAAATGGCTTGTACATAGGTATAACCAAAATACAAATGGAAATGCCCCATAAAAGCTTTTAGCAAACTCTCGATTCCCTGAGTTTCAAAATAGCCATTGATATTTATCAACTGGTATGCATTATTTCCCCTGCTTTGCAACAACATAGGTTGATCCAAACGGTTGTAAAATACAAACTCCGTGAGACTGATGCTTAATTCATCATTGGATACTAAATAGTAAGTGAAATCAGCATTCACCCCATAAGACTTTTCGACTTTATTGATTGTGGAATTAATAGGGACAATATTTTCATAGGCCAGCCTTTCCGCATCTTCAGTAAAAATACTAGGAAGTTTATACCCCAATCCACCACTGAAACGCGCGGTAAATTTGGGGGTGGGTTTGTAAATGATGGCTAAACGAGGTAAAGGAAACGTTCCATAAGTTTCGTTGTAATCCAATCTAAACCCGGTTTCAATGGCCAATTGCGGGAAAATATCCCATATGTGTTGAGCAAAAAAGCCCATTGCCCATAATTTTTGGTTACGTAAAACTGGAGTAGCAATGGCATTTTCCTCAAATTGATCGGTGTAAACATTACTACCTAAAATGAGGCTATGACGATCGTCTTCCCAAGAGTAACTCAGCTCTGAGAAAGTAGAAAACTGGATACCAGCAAAAGCATAGTCATTCAGATATATGTTACGTTTAAAGCGATTGCTGCTGTTTTTTAACACCAGGGTACTTTGGCTGTTGAGTTTTCGGTCAATCCTAAATTGGGTAGTTGTTTGTTGTGACTTGTTGCGTTCAAAGAAATTGTGCAAGGTATCGGGTACATAACCTTCTACCACATTTACATCTCCTCCAATGCGGTTTTCATTGGTAAAAGTAGCTCCCAGGCTAATGGTGGTGTATTTATCAAGGTAATAGAACAGTTTTGGATTAAAATTGAATTTACGTACTTGGGGGACATCAGAAAAGCCATCTTGGTCTACATCATATACTCGGTTGGTATTGTTAGAAGCAAAAACGGTGATTCCCCATTTACTGTTTTTCTTGGAATAAAAACTATTTAAGTCAGTGTTGCCAATATGCGAAAAGTTTAAATGCAACGAAAGTTGTTCATCTTCGCTGGGTTCTTTAGATACCAAATTGATCAAGCCCGCAATGGCACCTCCTCCATAAAGTGTGGAAGACGATCCTTTGATAAATTCTACCTGCTTAAGATCAAGTGGGGGGATTTGTAACACACCGAGCCCACCAGTAAAACCTCCATAAATAGGAAAGCCATCCTTTAGAATCTGCGTATATCGTCCATATTGCCCCTGAATACGTACACTAGATGCTCCTGAAGTGGCCGAGGTTTGTTGTACTTGTACCCCAGTAGTATGCATGAGTAGGTGAGCAATCTTAGAAGGGTCCATGGTAGCAGCTTCTTCTACTTCGTCGGTAAGCACCTCTATGCGTGAGGGAATCCGGGAAATACTGCGATTAGAACGGTTGGCTTTTACTGTAATTTCGTCTAGTCCAGAAGCGTCTGCCTCAAGCATGACCCTAATCTGCGATTGTGAATTAGGAAAGGTAATTTGTTTAGTCCAGGTTTGATAACCAATATAAGAAATCTCTACCCGATATCGGCCATGGGGGATATTGGTTATTTGGGCCTTACCTGAAGCATCAGATACAGCTCCTATTTTTAGATTTGGAATGTATACATTAACCCCAATGAGGGCTTCTTTGGTTTGTTGGTCAATTACTAAAAAGGTGATTTGATTTTGTGCCAGAGCACTATGACATACTATAGCCAGTATGCCAATGAAAAAATAAGTTCTCATTGCTAAGTTTTTAAGGTTGAAGTCGAGAGGACTTCATGGATTAAATAGAAAAGAAAATAGCTTTAGACAATGAGATATGCCGGAGGGTGAAATATATCTGAAACAACTCCAGAGGTAGTAAATTGACCTTCAAAGTTGGTAAACTGCTTGTTGAGTACTGCAATTTTGGTGGGCAGTACAGTCATTGGGGTATTTAGATAAGATACAGTGCAAGTTGTAAGCGAACCAAAAGGTAGTTGTTGATGGCTGGATTTATCAGAATGCTGATGATCATCTTTGAGCACATAATGCGTATACAAAAATGACACAAAAGAGATTTCCTGCCCTTTGTCAGCCGCTTCTTTTTGATGCTCCGTGTAGTGTCTGAGCAAATAATCTACTCTGGACAGTTGGCTAAAATCAGCGTTGGGAATGAGCGACAAAAAGCTAAAATAAATAAGCCATGTGTAGCTAAAGACTTTCACTAATGCAAAAGTGCAACCCTTCTATGACATTCAAAAGTCTTTAAAAAATTGTTATTTAGACTAAGATTGCATAAAACTTTATCCTTAAAAAAACACAAAAAGTCCAGCCGCAAACGCCGCAGGACTTTTGATACTAACAACAATACATTTATTTGCCTCATTTATAATTTTTAGCCAAGCGCTTATGCTTATCGCCTGCTCTTCATTGCTTCAATTCTTTTCTCCTGGGTATCCAGGTATATTTGGTATTGGGGTTTAGACAACACCATTTTCATTTCTTTGTTTTTGGCTTTGATGATTGACTTAAACTTTCGGTATTTGGCAAATCGGCCGCTGTTCGAATTCTTCAAGTTCCGAAGTTGTTTTGCATATTTGATTGCAATGTCTTTATAAGATTGCTTCTGACTATCACTCAAATTCAGTTTTTCAATGTCCTCTACTATTTGTGCCTTTATTTTTGCTTTTTGTTCTGCATTGAGGTTACCTCCTTGTTGAGCATAACTCGTTTGATAACAGTAAAAGATGCTGATGATAAGCATTGAGAAAAGTGAAATTGTCTTTTTCATAAAAATAATTGATTTAGCGTATGTAAACTTTGTACTTGTTTAACTTTGAAAAGGAACAGACTCATTATCCACATGAGTAGCTGTGGGTAAAGCCATTTTTTCCTTCCTTGTTTTAATTTGTTTTCTGAAAAGTTGAATCATTGGCTGAAAATTGATAATCAATGGGTTATGTCCTACAAAACCAGTAGTTACCCCATATTCCGTTGCCTCTTGTTCGGGACGATAAGTACCAAAGAGGCGATCATATAGCATTAAAATTCCTCCATAATTTTTGTCCAGGTAATCCTCGTTAGACGCATGATGTACCCGATGCGCCGAAGGAGTGTTCAGAATGCCCTCGAGCCAGCCCAGTTTCCCAATCATTTCGGTGTGAATAAAGATTTGATAAACCAAACTTAGCGCTAGCATAGAAACCACTAACGCTGGACTAAAACCTGCCAGAATAAGCGGAAGGTAAAAGAACGGTCCAATGAATTTCCCAAGCCAATTGAGGCGACTGGCGGTCACAAAATTGAACCATTGACTTGAATGGTGGGTGTGATGGATTGCCCACAAAAAAGGTATTTCGTGATTGAGACGATGATGCCAATAGTAGATAAACTCTACCAAAAAGAAAGCAATACACAGGGTTAGAGCATTGGTCTCAATGGCCAAAAATTGATAAGGCATGATATGGGTGTAAATAAAATAGGCCCAAGCCACAGATAGCGGCTTAATCAATCGGCCACCAATCACAATGCCAATATTAGCCAGTGAATCTTTCCAGTTGTATACTTGCTTTTTCTTTCTTTTTGACCAGAAAAGTTCCACTACGATGGCCAACAAGTACACCAATGCCAATATTTTCATGATATTATCAGGTGCGTTCATTTCAATGTTGCTTTTAATGATGTTATAGATGTTATGTAAAAATACGGAGGGGTAGAGGGAGCTACTGGGCAGACATTGCTGAACTGCCCCTATTGAAATATGAAATGAACGGAAGGAATTGTGAATTGCCAGTTTAAGTGGCTAGTTATCCAATAGTTATGTTGTTTAATAATACTGGATCAAGTAAATCACTAAGTCTGACTAACGGTCATAAAATTACGCTTACGCAAAGATTCAGCCGGGTTTTCTTACTTTTCTCAAACAATTATTGTATTATTGCATAGAAAAGTTTAAGCAAATTTGTGGATTTAATCCAAAAATTAGTTTTGAACTTTTTAAACAATGGAAAATGTTAATTGGTTAGGAGTGAAAACTCCTTTTTATTTAAATATATAGTATGCGTGCATACTATTAAGGAGTGAAAGCCATCAGGCTATTTGCTCTTTTAAATCAGAAAGATTACCCAAAACCCAATAAAATTCAAATTTAGTTATGAATGAAGCTTATATTTACGACGCAGTTCGTACTCCCCGTGGACGCGGAAAAGCTGACGGTTCTTTGCACACCACTCAACCGATTCACCTCTTAACTACTGTTCTTAAAGCATTA
>DMXI01000243.1 GCA_003483885.1 Microscillaceae bacterium | reverse complement strand
ATGGATGAATTATTAATTTTTTATTATTCTATTGCTAAGCGATGCATCACTGGATGGTTGATATTTAATTCGCAATGCATCGCTCAGGGCAGCTTTTTCTAATGATTAATGGTAAATGGTCAATTATGAGTTATGAATTGATCAATTATTCCGCAATGCATCGCAAAACTATGGACTACCAACTAACCAGCCAAGGGCCAAAAGCTAAAGACCAACGGCCCTCAAGTGCTACGAACTACCAACTCCTAACTAACCTCCGCTCAACCTTTGCCTAGTGCTTGTACATAATCATCAATTTTTACTTCGGGGGCTAATTTCATTTTTTGCTTGATTCGGGTCTTTTTCACGCGGGCCCCTCTATATTCCAGATTCATAAAATCAGCGATTTCTTTAATACTCAAACCCACATTGATGTAAGCACACATTTTTATCTCGCTGTTGGTAAGCTCAGGGTGATGCTCTGTCAAAATTTTGAAAAAATGAGGATTGATTAATTCAAATTGTTCTTTAAAAGCATCCCAGTGGTTATCCTGGTGAATACTTTGGTCTATGATTTTGATAATGGCTTTACCACTATGGCGATCGTCAGGCTTTAACTCTAGTAAAAAGGCCTCGAGCTTGTTCTTTACTGTATCCAAAATTTGGTTTTTCTCATATACCTGCAGCGTTTTAGATCCCAATTCCCGCTTCTTTTGCTCCTCGATGGCTAGTTTCTGTTCCTTAATCGTACGATAAGCGTCATAAAGCTGCAAAGCAGAAGCCACCCTGGCATATAGCTCTATGTCGTTTACTGGCTTTTGAATATAATCTACTGCTCCGGCATCCAGAGCCAACCGTAAATCTTCTGCGGCATCGTTGATCCCGGTAATAATAATAATTGGAATTTCCTGAATCTCTGGATCCTGTTTAACGGACTTAATCAGTTCAATCCCATTCATTTGGGGCATATCCCAATCAGTAATAATTAGGTCTGGTTTTGTTTTTTGGGCAATATTTAGGGCTAGTTTACCATTGGGAGCCGTCAAAAACTCATAACTTATATCAGATTCAAGCTGGGCTTCTAAATATTGAATCACAACCATCAGATTGTGCTTATCATCATCTACTACCAATAAGCGATAGTTTTTCATAGTACAGGAGTTGGTTAGAGTTTAAACATACAAATCGTTCGTAAAAATTAATAGTAAACACCTATAATATTGGTACTTACAATTTTATAATCTGTATGCACTCCTTTTGTACTCATGTACAGCCCAGTTTTCTTAAGGTTTTCGCCCTGCGAAACAGTACTCCTTGAGATACTGACTAGGAGTAAGCTGAGTAAATTTCTTAAACTGACGATTAAAGTTTGATAAGTTATTAAATCCACAAGCAAAACAAACCTCCGATACATTGTACTGCTCGGTTAACAACATTTGGCAAGCATTCCCAATCCGAATTTCGTTCAAAAACCCTGAAAAAGTTTTGCGGGTACGTAGCTTGAAATAGCGACAAAAAGCCTCTGCAGTCATATGGGCCACCTCGGCAATTTCACTGAGCTTAATTTCCCGGGTATAATTTTTCATTACATAATCTATTACGGCATTTAGTCGTTGGTTATCGGTGTCTTTTTGAGGGCTTGAGAAAGCGGCACTGGACAAAAACTCCCGGTTTTGATCATTTACTCTGGTCAACGATTCAAAAATATTCAGTAATTGTACCACCCGCTGCAATCCCTGGGTTTGCTCGATTTGCTCGAGTTGTTCGGTGAGGTAGTTAGGTGCCTGGTGCTGGATGCGAATCCCTCTTGAAGCCTGATGCCATAATTCTTTGACAGGTTGCATTTCGGGCAAATCCAAAAACCCTTTTCCTAACGATTCTTTTTTCAAAAACACCGAAATAGCATGTGCCTCTTCTTCATTATTAGGGTCATAATACTCCTGATCGTTGCGTAAAACGTGAGGCAGGTTAGAACCCATCACCAGGACATCCAGTGGCTGAAACCGATGAATGCCATCCCCCGCAAACAGGGTTCCCTTACTTTTGATAATGAGGGTAATCTGCAACTCAGGGTGATAATGCAAGGTATCATAAAAATAGGGCATCTTATCAATTTGTACCCGAAACGACTCAACTTCAGTCTTGGGCATTCGAAAATACAGTGCTTTCATAGTATAGTGTATTTAAATTGGGTAAATGAATGGGTCAGTTTCTATGAATTGGTATTAAAATAACGTAATTAAGAATTAAGTTACCACATTAAGGTTAATATCGTATTAGTATTCATCAAGAAAATGTAAGCAAGCTGCTCAAAACGCCCCTAATTTTGTCGCATTCAATCGTTGGTAGTTCAACCGCAGTAAGTTACTTACTTACCAATTGACGAAAGATTCTTTGTACTAACCCTAAAATTGCGGTGAGCCATCTAACAACGGATTATTAACCAATAAACTAAGAAAAAACATGAAAGTAGCCTGGAATGGAGTGTACCCAGCAGTGACCACCAATTTTCACGAAGATGAATCATTAGATTTGGTCACTTTTCAACAAAACATCCATCAGCAAATAGAAGCTGGAGTAGATGGTATCATTGTGTGTGGTTCCTTGGGTGAAAGTGGGGTCCTAAGCGCCAACGAAAAGCAAGAAGTGCTGAATGGAGCTTTAGAAGCAGCTCAAGGCAGAGTACCTGTGATCATTTGTATTGCAGAAAATACCACTCGTAATGCCATTGACTTTGCCAAAACATCGGCTCGTAATGGTGCTCATGGCTTTATGCTTTTGCCTCCTATGCGATATGCTTCTGATGATAAAGAAACACTTACCTATCTGCATAAAGTGGCTGATGCTACCGACTTACCCATTATGTTGTATAACAATCCGTTGGCTTACAAAACCCTGATTACCATTGACATGTTCAAGGATTTGGCCCAAAACCCAAAGTTTGAAGCTGTCAAAGAATCCACGGGTGACATTCGCTATATGACTGATATGATCAATGCCTTGGGAGATCGTTTTAAGATATTATCTGGCGTAGATAACCTTGCGTTGGAAAGCCTCATGATGGGCGCAGACGGTTGGGTTGCTGGTTTGGTGTGTGCCTTCCCTGCCGAAACCGTAGCCATTTACCAATTATCGCAACAAGGTCGTTACCAAGAAGCCCTAGAAATTTACCGTTGGTTTTATCCTTTATTGCACTTGGATGTGTCTGAAAAGCTGGTACAAAATATCAAACTAGCTGAAGTCATGACTGGCTTAGGTACTGAACATGTACGCGAACCTCGCCTTAAATTAAGTGGCGAAGAGCGCGAACGTGTGGTGAAAATTATTGAAGAAGGTTTGGCCAAACGTCCAGCTTTACCTTCTTTTATCAAGGAAGTAGTCTAAATCTAGTTTAATTATTCTATAGCTATACTGTTGAACCGAGCTTTGACGAGTGCTGCATCTGCTAATTGCTTGGCTTTGTAGCACTCTCTCTGGTCGGTGAGTAATTTATTGCACAATGATTCAACAATATAGTCATCCTACAATCCACATTAATAACAACAGTCTCTACAAAACCTATGATACAAGGAAAAAATTTTATTGGCCATCATCGTTCAGCCACCGGAAGTCAAACCATTCAAGCTTACAACCCGGCTACCAACAAAACTTTAGAAGGCTCTTTTTATGTCGCAACCCTTCCTGAACTAAGCCAGGCAATGGAACTAGCTCAGGAAGCGTTTCAACAAACTAAAAAAATGAGTGCTGCTCAAAAGGCTGCATTTTTAAGAGCCATTGCCGAAGAAATTGAAGCTTTGGGCGATACCTTGATCGAGCGAGCTTGCGCCGAATCAGGTTTACCTCAGGGCCGGATTGTAGGAGAACGTGGACGTACCATGAATCAGCTACGTACTTTTGCCCAATTGGTAGAAGAAGGTTCTTGGCACGATGCACGCATAGATACCGCTCTACCTGAGCGTCAACCATTACCCAAACCCGACATTCGCAAAATGCTAGTCCCTATTGGGCCAGTAGTCGTATTTGGTGCCAGTAACTTTCCATTGGCTTTTTCGGTAGCAGGTGGAGATACTGCTTCGGCGCTGGCCGCTGGTAATCCAGTGATAGTAAAAGCACATTCAGCCCATTTAGGCACCAGCGAACTGATAGCAAGTGCCATTATCAAAGCCGCTGAAAAAACTCAAATGCCCAATGGTATCTTCTCTTTATTGTTTGATGCCGGGTTTGAAATTGGTCAGGCGTTGGTACAACATCCAGTAACTCAGGCAGTGGGTTTTACTGGGTCAGGCAAAGGAGGTCAAGCCTTATATCAATTAGCCCAGCAACGCCCTCAGCCAATTCCGGTATTTGCTGAAATGGGAAGCATCAACCCTGTTGTATTACTACCTGAAGCTTTAAAAAATCGCGGCAAAGAAATGGCTACCCAGTATGCAGGCTCTATTACTTTAGGCGCAGGGCAATTTTGCACCAACCCCGGTTTGCTCTTGGGGATTGCCTCTGATGCTTTAACTAATTTTGAGTATGCCTTGGGCAATGCCATCCAACAAACCCAGTCTGCTACGATGCTTACTGAAGGCATTGCAAAAGCTTTTCAAAATGGTACGCAACAAGCCTTGCAACAAACCAATGTGCAAACTGTGGCACAGGTATCTCAAAACGGGCAAAATAATCAAGGAAAAGCTGTTATAGCTAAAGTGAGTGCGGGAGAGTTTTTAGCCAACCCTACCCTGCATCAAGAAGTTTTTGGGCCTTATTCTCTGTTGGTGGTTTGCCAAAATCGTGGAGAGCTAGCCCAAGTCATCCAAAGTCTGGAAGGACAGTTGACGGCTACTGTCATGGGAGAAAATGAGGAAGTGGCTGATTATCAAGATTTAATCTTGTCGCTTCAAGACAAAGTAGGTCGTTTAATTTTTAATGGGGTGCCTACTGGAGTAGAAGTTTGCCCAGCGATGCATCACGGTGGCCCTTTTCCGGCTACAACTGATAGCCGCTTTACCTCGGTCGGTACCGATGCTATCAAACGATTTGCTCGCCCAGTGGCTTATCAAAATTGCCCACAAGAGTTATTGCCAGATGCACTCAAGGATGAAAACCCTTTGAACCAATGGCGTTTGGTCAATGGACAATGGTCTAACCAAGCCATTGGTACATTTGCTTAATTGTGGATGTTCATTTAGTATGATTTTGATAGTTATCTAGTTCTATTGCAATATAGTTGGGCACTCCCTTCGCAATAGAACTAGGTAACGAACTATATGCCTTGAATTAAAATATGAAAAAAACTTTTTTCTGTGTAGATGCCCATACCTGTGGCAACCCAGTACGTCTGGTAGCTGGCGGTGGCCCTACCTTAACAGGGGCTAATATGAGCGAAAAGCGTCAACACTTTCTCAAAGAGTATGATTGGATTCGCAAAGGCCTTATGTTTGAGCCTCGCGGGCACGATATGATGTCAGGGAGTATTCTATTCCCTCCCTCCGACCCAACCAACGATGTGGCGGTACTATTTATAGAAACCAGTGGTTGTTTACCCATGTGTGGGCATGGTACCATTGGCACCGTTACCATTGCCATTGAAGAAGGATTGGTGGTACCTAAAAATCCTGGCGAACTTCGGCTGGAAACACCTGCTGGTTTGGTAAATATACAGTATACCCAAGAAGGTGGCAAAGTTCGCTCGGTCAAAATCACCAATATACCCTCTTATCTGGCCGCTGAAAACCTCAAAGTAGAATGCCCTGACCTTGGAGAAATCACCGTAGATGTAGCCTATGGGGGTAACTTCTACGCCATTGTAGATCCCCAAGCAAACTATCAGGGATTGGATGCTTACACTGCGGGAGATTTGATTCGCTGGAGCCCGATAGTCAGGGAACGTATGAACGAATTGTATGAATTTGTTCATCCCGAAAACCCTACCATTCAAGGCTTGAGCCATATGTTATGGACAGGCACCCCTAAAGCCGAAAATGCGACCGCACGCAATGCGGTTTTTTATGGCGACAAAGCCATTGACCGTTCTCCTTGTGGTACGGGCACCTCAGCGCGTATGGCGCAATGGTTTGCCAAAGGAAAGCTCAAAAAAGGGGACCAGTTTGTCCACGAAAGCATCATTGGAAGCCAGTTTGTAGGCCGGGTAGAAGATGTAGTCCAGTTAGGTAATCACCAAGCTATTATCCCTAGTATTGAAGGTTGGGCACGTATTTATGGGCACAATACCATCACTATCGACGATGAGGATGATCCCTATGCCTTTGGTTTTCAGGTAATTTAAGTAAATAACATCAAGTTTTTAACCATTGTTGGGGTTTGAGCGTAACGTTTCCAACAATTATACAATCCTAAAAATGAAAAAGAAAATCATCATCATTGGCGGAGGGGTTATCGGACTTTGTACCGCTTATTATCTCACCAAAGAGGGCCACGAAGTAACCATCGTAGAGCGAGATACGGTGCTGGAAGGTTGCTCTTTTGGCAATGCCGGGATGATTGTCCCCAGTCATTTTATACCATTGGCCACTCCTGGTATTATTGGGCAAGGCTTGCGCTGGATGCTCAACGCTGAGAGTCCTTTTTATGTACGTCCCCGCCTCAACCGTCAATTACTCAATTGGGGTTGGGAGTTTTATAAGGCCGCTACTGCCAAAAGAGTCAATCAAGCCATGCCCCACCTACGCAACATTGGCTTATTGAGTCGAAAGCTTTACCAGGAAATGAAGCAAGATCAGGAGTTGGCTAATTTTGGGCTGGAATCGTCAGGATTGATGATGTTGTATAAAACAGAAAGAGTAGCTGAGGAAGAAATTGAAGTGGCTTATCAGGCCAATAAACTTGGGATTGAAACTACCATATTGAACCGAGAGGAATTACACCAAGTAGAACCAGAAGCCAAACCAGACGTATTAGGTGGAGTGCTCTATCCTGGTGATGCTTATTTATTACCCCAGGTTTTGCTACAAAGTTTGGTAAGTTACCTCCAAAACCAACAAGTACAAATCATCGAAAACAGCCCCATAAAAGATATTATGCTCAATGGAAACGGGGTATCAGGCGTAGAAACGGCCAGCAAAGTGCT
This sequence comes from Microscillaceae bacterium, assembly GCA_003483885.1. Taxonomy (GTDB): domain Bacteria; phylum Bacteroidota; class Bacteroidia; order Cytophagales; family Microscillaceae; genus Microscilla. Next base: position 1,445 of record DMXI01000243.1, on the reverse strand, counting down.
TAAAGCGGATGAGTACGTAATTGCCTCAGGGGTTTGGTCTACCATATTGGCCAAAAAGCTTAAGGTACACCTGCCTATGCAAGCCGGAAAGGGCTATAGCTTCATGGTGCAAGACAACCCCAACCAACGTATCAAAACTCCCTCTATTCTGTGTGAAGCTAAAGTATCGGTAACACCTATGCAAGGGCAGGTACGTTTTGGAGGTACCATGGAGATCACCGGATTTGACGAAAGCATTAACCTGCGACGAGTAAAAGGCATTGCCAAAGCCATTCCTCAATATTTGCCCTCTTATCAGGTACAAATGCCTGATCAGTCTCAAGTTTGGAAAGGCCTTCGCCCCTGCTCTCCCGATGGCTTGCCTTATATTGGCTGCCTAAGCAAATTCCCCAACGTACACATTGCCGCAGGCCACGCCATGATGGGGGTAAGTTTGGGCCCTGCTACGGGCAAATTAATAGCGGAAAGTATTGGAAACCAAACGCCTAGTATTGAGGTAGAGGCTTTTGGGGTAGAGCGGTATTAGGAGATTTTTCCGCTATTGTATACTCCAAAGGGGCATTTGTGGGTTTTGCTTTTCTCATTTTGCCTAGCGACCGACAGCTTTTTACCTTGCAAAGGTGGGTTTTGCCACTAACTTTAAGTTATTATTGCATCAACAAGTGCTTCTGGAAGATGCCATGAGGCTTTTAATTGAACTATGTTCGAATTGAGATGCCTTTTCAAAATAATATCTTGCGGTAATAAGCTGTTCTTTTAATTGAACCATAGAGGAATTAAGACGCGGGACTTTGGTCATCTATATCTAGTTTTAGTTTACTTTTAATTGAACCATAAAGGAATTAAGACAAGTATTCTTGATACTCTGGGAGAGATAGAGCTTTTCTTTTAATTGAACCATAAAGGAATTAAGACCTACTCACTTTACCTTCAATATAAGTCTCTCGGTAGCTTTTAATTGAACCATAGAGGAATTAAGATGCTTTCTCCGCATAATAATATGCGCTATCTAAATCACTTTTAATTGAACCGTAAAGGAATTAAGACTTGTAGAATGGCAGTATTGGATAAACCAATGACCAATGGTATCACTTTTAATCGAACCATAAAGGAATCAAGACCATGCCACCTCACATAAAAAAAGCCCAAATGTATCACACATTTAGGCTCATTTTTTAGCTTCCGAAGCATCATTCCTTACTCAAGCACTTTTAAGCAATCGCTGAAACTTGCGCTTCAAAGAAAAGCGGCGCTTTCTGATCTCATCGGCCGATACATTCAACACCTTGGCGATTTCCTGATTGGTATATTCTTGTTTGATATAGCCAAACAGGGTTTGTTCTGCCTCGTTGAGTTGTAGCTTTTGCAGCCAATGATTCCACTCTTCGCTTTGCTCAAAACGCTTCATTTGCTGGCAGGTTTTGGCTTCTTTTTGAGTAGCCAAA
>DMXI01000059.1 GCA_003483885.1 Microscillaceae bacterium | reverse complement strand
TATAGTTTCTGGTATCAGTCGAGCCAGTTGGCCGCCCGACAACAGTCTGACCGTAATAAAAAGGTAGAAGAGAAACGTAAAGAACTTCAAGCTTTTATTGAGCGTTTTAGCGCCAATGTGGCCAAGTCTCGCCAAGCTACTGCTCGTAAAAAAATGCTTGAGAAATTATCAGTAGATGAGATCAAGCCTTCTAGTCGTCGCTACCCTGGTATTGTGTTCAAGCCTGAACGTGAAGCAGGTGACCAGATTTTTATGGTAGAAGGTCTTACCAAATCACTGGAAGGCAAAGCACTCTTCAAGGATGTAAGCTTTATGGTACACAAAGGCGATAAAATTGCTTTTGTTTCCAGAGAAAGTCTAGCCATTACCACGTTCTTTGAAACCATTATGGGTGAAGTAGAAGCCGATGCTGGTTCTTATAAATGGGGGCAAACCATTACCAAAGCTTATTTGCCCAACGATAATACTCAATACTTCGAGGGAGTAGAAGACAATTTGATTGAGTGGCTGCGTCAGTTTGCCAAAACTGAGGAAGAAATGGAAGAAACCTATTTACGTACTTTCCTGGGTCGTATGCTTTTTACGGGAGAAGAAACCCTTAAGAAAGCCTCAGTACTTTCGGGAGGAGAAAAAGTAAGATGTATGGTTTCTAAGATGATGTTCCAACACCCTAACCTGCTGTTGCTAGATGAACCTACCAACCACTTAGATTTGGAATCAATCACTGCATTTAACAATTCATTAATCGATTATTCTGGAACAGTATTGTTTGCATCTCATGACCACGAATTTATGCAAACGGTGGCCAATCGTATCATTGAGCTTACGCCTAATGGTATGATAGATAAAATGATGAGCTACGATGAATACCTCAATCGTGAAGATATTAAAGAAGTAAGAGACCAAATGTACGCTTAAGAATATAGCATAAGCTGGATTTCTTGTACAATTATTTAGCGAAGTAAAAGCTTGTTTTTTACTTCGCTATTTTTTTACACCTTGTACAACTTTTGGTGTAATTGCTTCTTGGTATAAAATTAGTGCCTGATTTAGAAACATTCAAACAGCTCATTCAAGCAACTTACAAAATCATGCAAGCAATCATTTTTACAGGCATTCAGGCAACAGGAAAAAGTACTTTTTATAAACAAAATTTTTTTAATACCCATGTTCATATTAGTTTGGACTTGTTAAGAACTCGTAATCGGGAACAAATATTTTTACAAGCTTGCTGTCAAACCCAACAAAAGTTTGTTGTTGACAACACCAATCCAACGATAGAGGAACGTCAAAGATATATTAAACTGGCACACACCTCAAAATACGAAGTGGTAGGGTATTATTTTGAATCCAAGATTAAAGAAGCGCTGGAACGCAACAGCACCCGTCACGGCAAATCGCTTGTACCAGAAAAAGGAATTCTGGGTACTTATCATCGTTTGGAGGTTCCTAGTTTAGCTGAGGGGTTCGATCAATTGTTTTACGTAAGACTTACCGAGGAGGGCTTGTTTGAAGTAACTCCCTGGAAATCATAAACCAAATACACCATTTAAAACCTATGACCATCGATACCAAGTCAGAAATCACCGAGAATTTACATACGATTTTCAATGAAGTTGTTGAGTTTTTGCATAACATTACTGAACAACAATTTATGCAAGCACCTGACGGCAAATGGTCATCGGGCCAACAAGTGCTCCACCTCATTCGCTCTATCAAACCTATAGCAATGCTTATGCAGGGCGATATTGCCCAAATTGAAGCATTCGGCAAGCTCAAACGCGCCCCTTGGGATTATGATACCTTGGTGCACAATTACCTAAATGCACTCAAAGCAGGTGGCAAAGCTCCTAAACCATTTGAACCTAAGGGGGTAAAACCTGAGGATAAAGAGGCATTGACTCAGAAATTTGTAGAGGTTAAAGATACTTTGATGAATACGCTGGAGCAATGGGACGAAGACAAACTAAATCAATATTGCATCCCTCATCCCCTTTTGGGGAATTTTAGCGTTCGGGAAATGATGATGTTTACAGTTTATCACACGGGGCACCACCTTAGGTTTATGAAAGCATATACCGAAGTAGCTGCTTAACGCCAAACACATGAAATTTGACGAACTAGATGCTAAGATGCGGGTATTCGAAACCGCGCACGACTTCTCGGTATTGCCACATATGTACATAGTAGCTCGTTTGGATGGACGAGGATTTACCAAACTGACCAAGGAAACATTACCTTTGGAAGCCCCCTTTGATCCTCGTTTTCGAGATTATATGGTAGCTACTACTTCTCACTTAATGACTTGTGGGTTCAAGATTGTCTATGGTTATACCGAGAGCGACGAAATTTCGCTTTTGTTTGCTCCTGACGAAAATACCTTTGGGCGAAAAACCCGTAAGCTTAACTCAGTATTGGCTGGGGAAGCCAGCGCCAAGTTTGTATTAGAAGTGGGCCAAATGGCCAGCTTCGACTGCCGTATTTCTCAGCTGCCCCGCGCCAAAGATGTAGTAGATTATTTTCGTTGGCGCAACGAAGACGCCCACCGCAATGCGCTCAATGCCCATTGTTATTGGACTTTACGCAAAAAAGGAGCATCGGCTCAGCAAGCCACCAAAGAAATTTCAGGATTGTCGATAGCTGACAAAAACGAATTACTTTTTCAAGAAGGCATTAATTTTAATGATGTGCCTCAGTGGCAAAAGCGAGGCATAGGTATCTATTGGCAAACCGTTGAGAAAGAAGGCTTTAACCCCAAAACCCAACAAAAAACCATCGTACAACGGCAACAACTGTACATAAATATGGAGCTGCCAATGAAAGAGGCTTATAGTGAGTTTGTCCAAAATTTTCTACCATAAAAATTAAGTAAAAAAGCAAGTCAAACTTAAGCCTAAAGCTGGCCTGAAGCCCTTGGATAGTTGCCACTCGCCCCGACTCGTCGCATGCGCGTCAACTTAATAATAAATGCTTTTGAATAAAAATAGGCTATAACTAATTGTTTATGAATATATTAACTTAGAAAACAGGGGCTTGATCTTCGCCTTATTTTGTTGGCGTTAAGAAATTTGCGGAATGAAGCCGTAAAAACTGATCACTGAACGAGGCACGAGTGAATGTTTGATCAGTTTCGGCGTAAT
>DMXI01000256.1 GCA_003483885.1 Microscillaceae bacterium | reverse complement strand
AATTCGTCATTTGATTTTATATTTGTTTATTGCTTACCCACAATAGTTTTGCTGTTGTGGGTTTTTTATTTTATAAATTCCAATACCAAAAAACTCTTCTCTAACAAACACAAGTGTATGAAATACCTATTTTCTATCGGGCTGATTTATTTAGTTGTCTTAATAACTCCAAAGGCACAGGGGCAAAACCTCACAAAGGCAGAACAAAAATTTCTACAAAAGCAGGCAAAATCAGTGACTACCACCAAGGATTTTGCTGAAGCAAATTGGAAAATGATTGACAAGGCTATCAAGGGGAAGCAAATAGTTGCTTTGGGGGAGTTTAACCATGGGGCAAAAGAGGTCTTTTACTTACGTAACAAACTCATTAAATATTTGCATCAAAAGCACCAATTTAGGGTGATCTTGTTTGAATCGGGCATTGGAGAGTTGGCCTGGATAGATTTGAAAAAATCACAACTCACCCCTCGGCAAATGACCTATGGCTTTTTGGGAGGTTGGCGCAATCAAGCTTTTCAGGAATTGATGCAGTATGTGAAAGAAAACAAACTATCAGTAGGAGGGTTTGATGTGCAGCGTTTTGGAGGGGACTTTACTCATTTGTTGAAGGATGTAGCAACCCAACATAGCCTAGATACGGCTTTGTATGCGTCGTTAGAAAAAAGGTTTACAAGCGTAAGCAGAGCGTTGAAATCCAGAAAAACTCAATATGAAGCGATACAGCCAGCCACTGACCAATTAATTCAAGATTATCGTCAACTGTTGAATGCCTTGACCATCTATAACAAGAAAGAGAGTAAAACTTTACCGATTGTGAGACAAACCTTACTCAATCGGGTACACTATCTGAATTTTCGTTTAAAGTTTGTACAAAAAAAGAATTGGCATCAACGCTGGATAGCCCGGGATTCGGCAATGGCAAATAATGTAATGTGGTTGGCGGACAACGTATTCAAGGGGCAAAAAATAATACTAGTAGCCCATAACTTTCACGTGGCCAAGTTCAACCAAAAAGAAGAAGTCATGGGAGAGTTTTTGGCAAAAAAATATGGCGATCAAATGTATGTGTTGGGCGCATTTGCAGCCAAAGGAAGTTATCATGGGAACTATGGCAATACCCGCAAAATGAAGGCTCCCGATACAAAAGCCTCCGATTTAAAGCATTATATCAATGCTTTGCCCGATTATGCCTATTTCTTACCAATTCCCAAAAAGAAAACGAAGGGTAACCAGTGGCTTTTTAAACCAATTATTGTAAATGATACGTTTATCAATCTAAACGGCGGTAAAAAAATGGTATTGGCTGCTTATTTCGATGGATTATTGTTGCTAGACCGTGTTTCGCCGCCAGAGGAGAAAAAGTAGATTCTGCTCTTTTGTTGAATAATTTGATCAAACTTATCATGACAAAAATTAAAAGTAAATTTTCTTGGGTTCACACATATCTTATTTTCAGCCTCTTATTTCTTCTTTATGTTGGGATGCTGATAGGAGTCATCTTCGCTTACTTATCCTCCAATGTACAGAAGCCCGCTTATCAGTATATTCTTTGGATAATTGTTCTGATTGTTTTAACAGGATTATTTGTGCTTTCATCCTTGAAAATATTTAGAACTATTACCATTACCAACCAAAGCATAGTCTTAAGAACAGTTTTTAAGCGACAAGAAATTCTTTGGTCTGAGGTGAAGGCACTTAAGCTGCACGGAAAAGAAAATTGGTTATTTACACCCCAAGAGGCTACAACCTTTTTTTTGCATAATGGTGAAAAAACATTTTTTCTAAATTCATTATATCGTAATACATCTTTATTGAAGTTGGCTTTAAATACAATAAAAAAACAATATCTCAGAAATCAACCCATGGATATTCAGAAGTTGGAGCAATACAAATTAGAACAATTCTCTCAGAAAACACCTAATTATCCGATGACTGGGTATAGTGGTAATTTTTGGTTGACGATTAACGGAATAGGGTTGATATTTTTCTTTGTAGCTACACTCTTTTGGTTGATGGTGCTGTTGATAGGTAGAGATATAGAGATAGGTCTTTTTGTGTTCTTTTCGTTTTTACCTATGGCTTTATTTGCTCGACAACTCAACTATTTTCACTTAGGAAAACACCACTTAGTCATTAAAAATCATATCTGGAAACCTTATACAAGGATTTATCACTTAGATGACATAGAGGAGGTGGTTTTTGATAGTGTAGGCAACAGCTCAGACGGATTGAGAGTGATCACCAAAGATTTTAAATCTGTTTTTTTTCCCGCAGGCAGTTTACGCCCTGGTACTTGGCAAAAACTAGAAAAGGCCTTGAGAAAACGAAAAATTAGAATACGGCCAAAATACTTTTAGATCATAAAAAAAATCCCGTGCTTTCACACGGGATCATTATTGAAACCTTTCCCTACATTCGTATCCGAAAACGCAGGCTCTTGAGCGTTTTGTGGGTGCGGGTTTAACCTACCAGCCAATCTTTGGCTTCGGCTTCCGAATCGAAATATCGAGAATAGTTTTCTTGTACTGTATCTTCGTAAGATTGTTCAATTGATTTTTGAGCGAAGAAATCATCCGAAACCACCAAGGCGCTTACATTTGTAAGGTTTTGTTGTACCATCATGTCCAAAAAGTGCTTCTTAACCCAAGTTTGCATATCAGGATCGATCGTGTAGGCAAACTGTTTAAGGTTGATCAGCGTTTTTTGAGGTTTATATCGTTTAAGGTACTTCAAAGACTGCAACACTTCTTGCTGATAGTCTTTGTCTTCCATTTGTAAGGTCAAAGGTGTCCACTGAAAATATAATTCAGCATCTTTTTTCAGATAATAAATCTCCTGGTAATTACTTTTGTAGACCAGTTTCATGTTTATGATCCTATAAAGGTTGAATAATGTTAATTGCCATTTTGGAGGATTACGTATAAAACGAGAAAAAGTTTAATTTTTCACCTGAAAAATTAAACTTTGTAAAGTCTATAGATGTACCCTATAAACTAAAATCGTATATCACACTGTGGTAAAGCTTTTTTAATTCGGTTTTTTTCTTGCGCTGACAGCGGGTTTCCAGACAAAATCAATGTTCTTAACTTTGCCAATTGCCCTAGTTTTTCTGGCATTTTTGCAATTTTGTTGTTACTCAAAATCAATAGCTCCAATTGGTTCAACTGGGTAAGACTTTCAGGAAGCGATTTCAGTTGATTGCTGGATAAAATAAGCGCGTGTAAACCCTTCATCATTCCTATATTTTCAGGCAATGCTTTGAGCGAGTTATGTTCCAGGTTTAACTTATTGAGCTGCTTCATTTCGCATATTTCTTTGGGCAATACCTTAATTTTATTATAGCCTGCAATCAAGGAACGTAAACTGGTAAGCTTGCTAAATGAGTCAGGAATTGTAGTCAACTTGTTTTTATCTATATCTAGCACTCTTAGGCTTTTCAAGTTACCCAAGGCTGTGGGAAGCGTAATCAATTGGTTTTTAGTCAAGTGAAGCAATCGCAGTTTTGAGAGATTACCAAGGCTTGCGGGTAGCTCTTCAATGTTGTTTTTGGCCAGATTTAAGCGAATAAGGTTTTCTAACCGATCTATTTGAGTGGGTACATCTGTCAATTTGTTTTGGCGAATGTTGAGCACTTCCAGCTTTTTTAGTTCCAAAATAGATGGATTCCAGCTTGTCAGGCCATTTTTCATCAAGTTGAGAAACTTGAGTTGAGGAAGCTTCGACAATTCAGTGGGGGCTTCTTCCAACTCCTGGTTGCGTAAATTGAGCAAGGTGCCCTTATTCATTACTGCTTGCTGCACCGAGGTGTATACCATTCCTTGCTTGGGTGTAGGAATTTGGGCAAAGATTTGGGGGCAGGCAACAAGTGCGAATACCCAAATGAGGTTTAAAATTAATCTTTTCATATTCTTTACAGTTTTGTAGTAGTTAAAACAGAGGTTCTCAAAAAAGAACCCCTGTTTGAGGATTAAATAAAGGTAGTCCAATAATTATTTTTGGTAGCTAATCTGCCTTACAGTGCGTTTGCCACCTGCTACAATTACTACCATCAAGTTTTGAGGAATTTTTACGTGCTGAGCCACATCTATAGATACTTGGTGACGTCCAGCATTGAAGTTTTTATGGGCAATGGTAGCCACTTTTTGTCCCCGTAGATTTACTAATTCTACACTTACGAGACCTTCAAATTCATTAGTAAAAACTACATTTACTTTACCCGATGTAGGGTTTGGGAACACCTTTACATCCTTTTCCAAGCTAATTTCAGCATTGGTTGTGCGTGTAGTCAATGTCCCCAGGTTTTCATTGCGAGCAATCACAATTGTAGCCGAGCGATTAAAACGTACACTATTGCCTGTAGCATCGGTCTGAGAGCTATTAGACGAGCTTGGGTGCTGGATAGATAAGAACATAAAACGGTTATCAGGAGAGAAGGTAATGCCAGTAGGTTCAGAGCCATTCGGGGTAGCGCCAAAGATTTTCACTTTAGGATTACTTTGAGTATGACCGTTTTCTACCATCCAAATGTAGTCATTACCCCCGTCTTGCAATACCCACAAATTACCTTCGTTGTCAAAAGCGAGGTTATCATTACCACTGCCCCAGCTCACATTGATAGTACCACTGTTGGTCGTAATCGGATAGCTAGTACCACCTACATAGGTTTGAAAACCACTGATTGTAGAGCCATTATCGGTAAAGCGGTACACACGGCCATTGCCTTTAGAGGTAAAGTAAATTTGACCCGTAAGCGGATGAATTTCCACATCTTCCACTCCACTAAAGTTATCTCCCCCTAAGGAAGAACCGAGAGAAGAGGTGCTGTTTCGGTCGCTACGAGTTGCATTTGGAACTCGAACCCAGCTACCAGAGCTGCCACTTACATTCAATACATACAATGTACCCGAAGACAAGTTGCGAGGAGCGTTAGCCACAAACTTGTAAACACAACTTGTACCACCATCTTCTCCATAATATACAGTGCGCTCATCAGCAGCCACCACTACATTTTCATGGCGCATACGACCCAAGGCCCACAGTTTTTCCTGACGATTACTGCCATAAGTTCTCACTCGTTTGGTTACTGGGTCAATTTCTACACACCATCCTACATCCGTATAGCCATCTCCATTGTTATCACCACTATTATAAGTTTCCTCACAAGTAATCACCGTTCCCCAGGGAGTTACTCCTCCCGAGCAGTTTCGGGTAGTCGTTACCAAATCATTGTTGTAAAAATCAATGGCTTGGTTGCTGTTTACATTCCACAATTTGGATGAATTACTGTAGCCAATTTGCATCATAGATATCCCACCAGGAGTATTTTCGTGATTTACAGACAAATATCCATTGGTGCTGCTACCACTAATAGGTACATAACCCGTAAAATCGTGGTTACCAGGCACTGATCCACCACCTGTGGTGTAACCTTGGCCTTGTTTCATCAACATTTGGAAACGGTGCGAAGAAGGTAATCTCAAAGTGCCTGATTGGCCAATGTTGCCTAAAGAAGTAAAACAGCTAATCTTAGTGCAAGTATTAGAGGGCTCATTTACCGTGATAAAACCGTTTTTAGTCTCTGTGTCCGAACCAAAAGCATTGCTGGCTGTCAAACTCACCTGATAAGTTCCTGCAGTGTTATAAGTAACGGTTGGGCTATTGGCTGTACTGGTGCTAGGTGATCCACCAATAAAACTCCAGCTGATACTAATAGGATTGCCAGTAGAGGTATTGCTGAAATTAACACTTTGTCCTACGTTGATAGTAGTTACATTGGCTGAGAAACGAGCAGTGGGTGCCGTGCCGCTTGCTCCTGAGATAATTCTGATATTATCCAAAGCAATGTCGCTTTGCCAGCCGTCTGTGGCATCGCTCCCAGTAGTGATGATAAAACGCACCTTGGTTTGATCGCCCTTGTAGGCTGCTAAGCTGATAGATTGTGCTAACCAGCTATTTCCTTGATTGCCCGATTTGGTAAAAATCTGCGTCCAGGTATCGCCAGCATTGGTGCTTACTTCGGCTCGCAAGTTATTGATTTGAGTACCATACATATGATAGTCAAAGGTTAGGGTAGGATTATTTATCGAGGCAATATCAAAGCAAGGGCTCTCGATAATCGCAGTTTTGTTAGGAAAATTAGGTTCAGACGCTTCTACATAAATGTAAGTAGTTCCATTACTAGCTGCAGAGGGACCAGTATTGCTGGAAGCAGTACTACCAGACTGACGTGTAAAGTTTAAATCATCAGAAGAAGACTGTTGCCAGCTACCAAAGTTGCTCTCGAAGCTTTCAGTGTATGGGAAGTTATTGATGGTGGCCGTACAATTATTATTTCCTCCTCCGGTGCCATTCCCAGCCTTAATTTGGATTTTGTCCAAGGCAATATCGCTGCTCCATCCTGAAGAACCTGTACCCGTGGTAACTGTAAAGCGAATACGGGTTTGGACACTTTTATAAGCGCTTAGGTTGATAGATTCTGTAAACCAACTATTTCCCTGATTGCCAGATTTACTAAAAATCTGGGTCCAACTGCTTCCATCGGTGCTTACTTCAGCGCTTAGGTTATTGATGGCTGAACCAAACATGTGATAAGCAAAAGAAAGAGTAGGGGTGTTTACAGAGGTAATGTCAAAACAAGGGCTATTCAACGTGGCTACTTTGTCAGGATATCCAGTTCCATTGACTGAGGCTTCTACATATACATAAGTAGTACCATCAGTAGCGCTGGCAGGTCCGGTGCCATTGGAAGGTGTACCTCCCGATTGGCGGGTAAAGTCTAAATTATCGTTGCTAGATTGTGTCCAACTGCCAAAGCCACTTTCAAAACTTTCGGTATAGGGAAAGTTTTGCACAGTAGTACTACAGCTATTGTTTGAGCCAACAGTGTAAGTAACCACCAATTGAGGGGCACTGCTGCTGGAACCATCATAAGATTCCGCAGTTCTTTCACCAGTTCCGCTTATGATCATTACCATTGCGTTTCCTGCATTCCATCCACTACGACTCACAATTTCTTGTACAATACTGGATAGGTTAGGGGTACGTTGGCTACTTCCTGCCTGTCCTACGGTATTCCAGGCAGGGAGGTTGTTCCAAGCAACCGAAGCACTCGTGAGGCTACGGGAAGAAATATTACCATCGGTACTAGTAAAAGTTCCGGCGTTGCTCACGTCATGGCCACGAATGATTAGGTTGGTAGTACCAGTGTTGGTTTCATCGGTAGTAAATTGAATATAAGCCGAAGTAATGGTAGCTCCTTGGGGAACATTCAGGCTACGAAAACGCATACCAATCAGTTGGTTTCCACGAGCGCTTCCATCGCGTACGAGTTCCAGGTCAGTGCTATTAAGGTACATTTGGCCAGGAGAACTACTGGCATTACTTCCTCGTTCTTCAGCATCATCGTTTGTAGACGATACCCTTGAGGTTACAGTGGTTTGGGCTAGAGTGTGGGTAAACACCCCTACCAAGAGACACACCAATAGGGAGGTGCACCACTTGGTTAAGTGATTGTGGTTCATTGGTTTAGATTCTATTTATTAAGTGTAATTTAATTTAGAAGGGAGTTAGCTAACATCCTTATTTAGGTGCGCAAAGATGATAAGTGTCGCGAGGGTTTCAAATAGGGAAATATTAACTTTTTATTATAAAAAAGATAAAAACTTGTTACCTATTTTTTGCTGGCTTGAACATACAAAAATCTATAGTACCTTTGAAGATTTATTCATCATAAATCCTCTTGTCTAACTTGATATACAGGAGTATATTACTGGATATTTTAGCTAAAGTTGGTTATAAGGCCACGGCCAACGGTACAGATACCTCGGTTTGTATCTCCACAACCGAAAAATGTCTGGTAATATGATACAAGACAGATTACTATTCAAAAGTTTTTAAGAAAGTAGGGTTAGCTAATGATTTAACTGAGTGCTTGATATTGTCGGTTTACATCTATTAATTCCTCAAAACCTTTCTTGTGATTCTTTTTTTTCCTGCCTGAATCATCAAAAAATACAACCCTTTAGATAGCCTTCTTAAATCAAGTTGCGATTGATTTTTTAATACTCCAGTTTGAACCGCTCTGCCTTGGATATTAAACAGGGTGTAGGGTAAGGGCTGCTGAAATTTTAGTGCAACCTCAATGGTTAAATAATCTAGAGTAGGAATAGGAAAGGCCTTGATTGCCTTGTTCAAGGCGGTTTCTTCTAGGCTAGTGACTGGAACAGTACTCGCTCCAATAGTATTGCTATAGGCTGATGCACCATTAGCATTGGTGGCTTTTATCCGGTAGAAATAGGTAGTTTCGGCGGTGAGGTCAATGTCGATATACTTGGTAGTATCAGCTCCCACGGAGTCCACAGGTACAAAGTTATCATCTGTATCCTGAGCACGTTCAATGATAAAATAGGATTCGTTGCTGGATTGATCTTGCCAATTAAGACGAATACGGCTACTTGTTTCCGAAATGGCTGTTAGATTAATGGGGGCAGTGGGGGCTTGGGATTTTACCTCACCTATGGTGAGAAAAATCCCAACAATAGTGAGCCATAGGAATCGAACAGAAGTAAACATTTTCATGAAGCGTTTTTTCATCTTGGTTTATGGAAATTGGTCAGTTTCGGGGAGTTCGAAAAGTAGTTTGATTGCCATAGCTAATACCCCCAATACTGAGGGCATAGGAGCGAACGTAATAGAGTGTTCCAGATTGGAGATTGGTTAGAAGCGAAGTATAATCTCCTGGAATATTTACCCGGCCATTCTGAGTAAAACTATTGTCAATGGTAGGGTTAGGAGTAGTAGCCCAGCAATGTCCATGTTGACTTATTTCATTGTTGCCCTGCTTAATATTTCCGCCAGCGGTGGCCTCTGATTTACTAATGTTAGAAATTCCAGTAGTAATGGGTGCAGGAGTGTTTTCAGGTGTTTCCTGGCTAATGTCATCTCCATAAAGAATTTGTTGGCCCACTTGCAAATAAGCCCGCACATAATAGGTGGTACTCGGGTTAAGGTTGGTGATTTGAGAAGTAAATAAACCACGATTGGTCACCATACCAAGTGAAATTTTGTTATCTTCTACAGTTGGGTTAGGTGTAGTACCCCAGCAATGCCCATGATCGGTGGCCACATCACCCAAGTCCAGAATATCACCAGTAGCGGTAAGGATAGAAGAAGAAGTAACGGTTACTTCTTTGGTAATGAATCGGGTTTTGCGCTGAATATCCAAAGGAGTACAGGTCCATAAGATGCCAGCCAATAACAAGGTAAATCCGATATTTTTCATAAGTAAGGCTAAAATTTGAGGCTAAGCCCAATATTAGGCTGATTGAACTGAGCATTGTACCCAAAACCCAGCCTGGGATATACTTTTTTATTGAATAAACTGATCGCCCGGCGTTTTTTTAGATTACGAAAACCTTGGTAGGCTACAAGCGCGACATCCAAAGCCCAAACTACAATGGCTGAAGTAATTAAAATGCGCGAAGCTTTGTGATGGCTTTCTGCCAGAAAGAAAAAATGGTCTATTTCGGAAGTATTATTTGATTCCAGGTACCGTTCGTAGTTGCGCTGAGCACTCAGGCGAAAAACAAGCCCTGTTCCTAGAGCTCCCCAAGTCAAAAAAGTAATGGCTGCATAAGCACTCTTATGGCCTCCATGTACTTTGTAATCCCCTGCGCCTGGAATAAGCACTGATAAAAATGCATTGCCAGGACCTCCCAACCTTTTTTTGTAAGTTTCGGCTGATGCTGAGTTTACCTGAGCCACAATCTTGAATTGTAGCTTGAGTGTATTGCCCTTTTCGGCTAGCTTGGGTGTCTCAGTCAAGAAATCCCAACTGATTTGTTTCGAAGTACCAGGAAGCACACCTTGCCCCACATCACCACTAACCAGTTTTACTGGACCAATAAAACTCTTACCTAAATCGGCAGAATAATACAAATTAATATTGTAGGTCAGATTCATTTTTTTTGTTTCTGCCAGATGATAAGCAATGTTAATTTTTTCGGTAGTGGGGTCCAGCACCGCTGATAAAACCTTTACTTGAGCAACTTGCCCGTAAATGGCTTGATTTCCAGCAATTAAACTCAAAAAAAAAGCGATTACAAAAATAGATTTGGGTAAAAATTTCCCCATAAGTGAATGTTTAGAATAGGTATATTTATTTATGCCAGTACGAGACTAAAATACAGGTTTGTTTCTGCTTTTACACATTTTGATCATTTTTTTCGAGTGGTGTCACAAAATGGGGAAAAGCTTACGTAAGGGCTGAAAAATTATTTATGAACTGCTCGGTTTTTATGAAAAGCAGCGGTGTACACAATACAAAACCCCGAGCCTTAACTAGCACACATATGAATTTAAGATCATTAATAACCATGTTATTGGTGTTACCCATACTGTATACTTGTAATGCTTGTAAGAAGAAAGAAGAAGCGTTTGATGAAAAACTTGCTGGAATCCAGTTTGTGCAAATGCCTTTTGAGGAAGTCGCTACTGGGGAGACTCTACAAATTAAAGTGGTAATGGCTGCCAGCAACGAATGTGGAGATTTTAACCGTTTTGAGGAAAACTGGCCCAATGACAACACCCTCGAGGTAAAAGCCTATCTACGTTATCCGCAGGAGGGAGTTTGCCCTCAGGTAATCAAAACGGTTGAGAAAATATACAACTTTACTCCCAAAGCAGCAGGGCAGTATATATTGAAGTTTTATGCAGGAGGCCCCTTTTTATCAAAGCGGGTTTTTGTAAGATAAGCAAGTACCATCTGTTTCAATAGGGTTTTATCTTGCTTGAATTAATATGGTCACAGCTGAATTTATGGAGTAGGTTGTGATCATATGATTATTCATAAACAAATTTACAATTGGGTAAAGCTTGGGCGAGTTCCTGCTTATCCGAATCAGTAAAACGCCTGTGTTTTTCATATTGTACAAAACGAAACTCCTGGAGTGAGGTCATTTCTTTGAGCCATTCTAAACCGTAAACTTGAATGCGAGAGGCTCCTCTAGGCATGTGTTTTACCCGTTTTCCTTGGTGAATCAATGGATAACTACGCGAGAGATTCGATAAGTCAAGATATTCTAGTTTTTTGAGATTGGGCATTCCTTGCCAAAAACGATTGGCTACATAATGCAAGGTCAATTTACGTAATTGAGTAAGTTTACCAATATTAGGGAAGCTGCAAACTTCGTATTGGCCAGTTACTGAGAGTTCACGCAAGTAGGGAAGTAAACCAAAGTTTTCGGGAAAACTAAAATCAGGTGGGTACATTGCTTCTGCCCAATTATAAACCTCCATTTTGACACACTCAAGGCTTTTGAGTTCGTGAATCCAGTCTGGGAAACTGTACAATACAGAGTTTTCTAGCTCAAGTGTTTTTAATTGGGTGAACTTTCTGAAATACCTGGGTAGCTTTAAAATAAGCCTCCCCATTGTGCCTTTGTGATGGAATAAATCTCCACAGTCGTCTAATACCAAAGTTTCTAAATTTGGCAAAGTACTCAACCCTTGGTATCCTTTGATGGGAGCTTTCGATGGTTTACTACCCCTTAGTATGAGTTTTTTGAGATTACCTAATCCACTCATATCCAGCGGCAAGCATTCAAAATTATTCCAGCTTAAATCTAGCTCGGTTAGAAATGAAAAATGCAATAAAACTTTAGGAAATGAACTAATAGGTGCATTTTCTAGACTATAAGGTCTTTCTTGGCTCAAGTCCAGATATGTATCAAAAAAGGTTTCGCTTAAATGTTCTAATTGAGCTCTTTTGAGAGTGATTTCATCTAATTTATCTTCATCTGAGGCTAAAAATGTTTCATAGAATTTCATCTCTTCCTGAAAACGCAAGCCTTGACTGAATGCATCGTACAAATCAGTTACAAATCCCTCATAAATACCTTCGGCCTTTGCCAATTCAAAGGCCAAAGTGCTATTTTTGGAATCCTGAGAAAAAAATAAAGCATATAACTTTTGTCTTGGCTCCATATATTCTTCTCACGCTAAAGGCATTTAAGCAGCACGAATGGCAATTACCGGATCAAGGCGTGCCGCGATAAAAGCAGGAATGATACCTGCCACTGTTCCCACGATAGATGATACCAAAATCCCCAATATGATATTATTTGCACTCAGAATCATCTCAATGCTGCCCAATGGTATAAAGGTGACCAGATTGACCAGAAACAGTCCAACTCCTCCACCAATTAAACCTAAGAAAACCGCCTCAAATAAGAACTGAAACAAGATAAATTGGGTTTTAGCTCCTAAAGACTTTTGGATACCAATGATATTGGTACGCTCTTTTACCGATACAAACATAATATTGGCAATACCAAAAGCACCCACCAAAATAGAGAAGCCTCCAATGATCCATCCCGCAACATGCAATACACCAAATAACTTTGTGACCTGATCAGCAAATGCCTCTGTACGATTTAAGGCAAAGTTGTCATCATCAAAGGGGCGAAGTCCTCGTTTAGAACGCAAGAGTCCCCGAACTTCACTCTCGAGTTCCAGTAGTCCTGCATCATTTTGTTTTCCTTTAAGTGCAATGGTTGGCTCAATTCCTTTACGGCCTACCAGGAAAAATTTACCAAAAGTGCCGTAAGGAATCAGTACTTGCTCATCGCGAGAAGCACCTCCAAATATATTACTTCCTTCTTTTTCGAGTACCCCAATTACTTGTACGGGGCGTCCCCTGATTTTAATTTTTTTGTTTAAAGGCGATTGTTTAGGAAAGAGCGATTCGGCTACGGTAGCGCCAATTAAAACTACACTACTGGCGCGATCCACCTCCTGACGGGAAAAATACCGTCCATTACCTACCGGGATATCCGATACGTTGGAGTATCCATAAGAAACACCCATTACTTGCACCGCAGTAATACTATTACTACGATACTTAATCGTATTTCCTCCTCGTCCAGCAATGAGGGCCACGGCCTGAGAGGTTTCCAGATTTTTTTCTAAATAACGAAACTCCGCTACGGTATTAGAAGGGCGACGAAAATAACGCCACCAGGGATAGGCTCCTCCACCAAATTGCCAGGGAAACTTCTGAATGTACATGACATTGTCGCCAATAAAAGACATATCATCTCTGATTTTGCGCTCGAGCGCATCTACAATGGTAAACACCGTGATGATAGCAAAGATGCCAATACTTACCCCTAACAAGGATAGGGTAGTTCGGAGAATATTGGAGCGGAGGGCTTGTAAGGCAAAACTGAAGCTTTCCAGCATGAGCCTTAGGTATAGGAAAAATTTCATAAGTAGGTTAAATGCGTCTTTTCTTCGAAGTTATATGGCAATTAGTCGCAAACAATGTAAATACCTTACAATGTTTATAATTATAATTCCAAATATAAGTATTTTTCAAACATTTATGTAAGTTTGCATATTTATTTAAATAAGATGTTCAGGAGTTAAATATTTAAGCCTTATATGAAACTGTCAGAGTTCAAATTTGACTTTCCCAATAGTTTGCTGGCTTTACATCCAACAGAAAACCGAGATGAGTCTCGGTTGATGGTGGTACACCGCGAATCGGGTAAAATAGAACACAAAGTGTTTAAAGACATTGTTGGCTATTTTGATGAAGGGGATGTATTTGTGGTGAACGACACCAAAGTTTTTCCAGCTCGTTTGTTTGGTAGCAAAGAAAAAACTGGTGCCCAAATCGAAGTTTTCTTGTTGAGAGAACTCAACCAGGAAGCGCATTTGTGGGATGTGTTGGTAGATCCCGCCCGTAAAATCAGAGTTGGTAACAAACTGTTTTTCGGTAATGGTGAGTTGGTAGCCGAAGTAATTGACAATACAACTTCTCGAGGAAGAACCATTCGTTTTTTAACTGATCGTTCTGACGAGGAGTTTTATCAGTTGATCGACGAATTGGGAGAAACCCCACTTCCTAAGCATATTTATCAACACCGTAAAACGGATCCTAACGACCGCGAAAGATTTCAAACTATTTTTGCGGAGCATGTGGGCGCTGTTGCTGCTCCTACTGCTGGATTACACTTTACCAAACAGCTTATCAAACGATTGGAACTCAAGGGCATAGATATGACCCCTATTACTTTACACATAGGATTGGGTACTTTTCGTGAGGTCGACGTAGAAGATTTGACCAAGCATAAAGCCGACTCAGAGAACTTTAGTGTTCCTACGGTGACTACCGACAAGGTAAACAATGCCTTGGCAAATAAGCGAAAGGTTTGTGCGATTGGTACTACAGCAGTAAAAGCCTTGGAATCTTCAGTATCGGCCAATGGTCTTTTGAAAGAAAACCAAGGTTGGTCAGATAAATTTATTTTCCCTCCTTACGAATTCAAGATTCCTAACGCCTTGGTTACGAACTTTCACTTACCAGAGTCTACTTTGTTGATGACTGCCTGTGCATTTGGAGGTTATGAACTCATTATGGAGGCTTACAACATAGCCGTAAAAGAGAAGTATCGCTTCTTTAGCTATGGAGATGCCATGCTGATCTTGTAAACAAACTTATTCAGGAAATGTCAAAGAATTGTCTTAATTACAGATTGAGACGATTTAAAAAAAGCAGGGAACAAAAGTTTCCTGCTTTTTACATCTAA
>DMXI01000626.1 GCA_003483885.1 Microscillaceae bacterium | reverse complement strand
CTTGCCGATTACTTTGATTTAATGGCAGGCACCAGTACTGGCGGCATCCTTTGCTGCATTTACCTTACTCCTGGCGACGATGGACGACCTAAATTTACTGCCGAAGATGCTGTAAATCTCTATTTGGAAAATGGGGGAGATATATTTAGCAAAAAGTTTTTTAGCTTAGGAATTACCGACGAAAAATATCCTTCTAAACCTATGGAAGCAGCCCTAGAAAGGTACTTGGGTGATGTAAAACTAAGTGAAATGCTTAGGGAGTGTTTGATTACTTCTTATGATATAGAGCGAGGAACACCGCACTTTTTCAAGAGCGGAAAAGCCAAAGATATTGAAGGATATGATTTTTTGATGCGAGATGTAGCCCGTTCAACTTCTGCTGCCCCTACCTATTTTGAGCCCAACATGGCTACCTCCTTGGCTGGAGTAAAGTATGCACTGGTTGATGGAGGCGTATACATTAACAACCCGACGCTATCGGCTTATGCGGCTGCACGTCAGCTTGACTTTGGACCTGATAAAATCAAACCTGCGGCTGCCGAGATGATGTTGGTGTCTATTGGTACGGGTAGCTCCAAGGATTCTTACCCATACGAAAAAGCTAAAGGGTGGGGAGCTATTGGTTGGATCAAGCCTTTGATTGATATTATGATGAAAGGAGTAGCCCAAACAGTAAACTATCAGCTACATCAGATTTTTGATGCGGTAGGCAAACCTGACCAATACATTCGTATTGAGCCTCAATTGGTACACGCTGAGTCGAGTATGGACAATGCCAAAGAAGAAAATCTGACCAATCTAAAGGCCGATGGTACCGAATCTGCCTTGAATCACGAAGCCGAGATCGATAAAGTGGTGAAAATGTTGATAGAAAATAGTTAAACCGTTTGCCTCTAAAAAAATAAAACCCTGGCTCGATAAGAGTCAGGGTTATTTTTTTGTGTAGCACATAATGATTTACCGATCTAAATAAGCGTATTGCTTGAGCTTACTTTTCAACATTTGACGAGCCATATGGATACGGTTTTTCACGGTTCCTATGGGTATGTCCAATGATTCTGCGATTTCCTGATACTTAAACCCTTTGAAGTATAGCTGAAAAGGCACTCGGTAAATCGTTTTGATATTATCAACGGCTTCATTGATTTCAGCAGTAGCGAAATTAGAATAAGCCTTGTTTTCAACCGTTTGTCCGGCAGTGTTCAACAAATGTTGGTTATCGGTTTGATCTAGCAAGGTTTTTCGTCTGGCAAGGCGTTGGTAGTTAGTAATGAAGATATTCTTCATAATTGTGTACAACCAGGCTTGCAGATTAGTCCCTTCCTTAAATTTTTCCCGATTTACAAAAGCCTTGATTAATGTCTCTTGCATTAAATCGTTAGCTTGCTCTATATCTTTCGTAAGTTTGATTGCTACCGGCTTTAGGGCAACAGAAACTTTATTTATGGTATGGAATTCTAAAGTGTTATCCATAATATGTTTATCTTCGTCTTTCTAGTTGATTTTCTTTTGTTTTCACAATATAATCGTATATTCTGTACTTTCAAAAAAAAATGAAAATATTAACACCGTATTTGCATATTAATTAAAAAAAATGGAAAATAATAAGGTTTTGTTGAATATTTAAGGGTGAAACTTTAAACAAAATATAGGCAATGATTTTTGCTATATGATAGTATTGCCTTGTAAAGCTCTTTATTAGCTTATTTTGTGTTTTTTATTTTGATAAAAGTTGAAGGGGTAAAAGTTAAACAATAATTAAAGGTCGTAATATCCGGGAATTGTAGAATCTTTTGGAAAGCAATTTTTAACTTATCCTTTATTTGGCTAGTTTTGTTGCCTCTTAGAGTATGTCTAAATTTTCTTTTTTAACCCGAAAGATGACCTCATATTCTTAGGAGAAAAATATTTCTAAGTAATTTAAATATATTAAAATGGGAAAAGGAGACAAAAAGACCCGCAAAGGAAAAATTTTCTTGGGTAGCTACGGCAAAGTGAGACCCCGCAAAACAGGTAGTACTTACAAAGTAGAAAAAGCTACCGAAGATAAAAAAGAGTCTTAATTATAAACTACCCGTTGGGTAGTTTTTTTGCTTTAGTACGTTCTCCATTGCAACTCATCAGGGGATATGCCAGTATATATGACAAATCTACCCATCATAACTTCTTCAAATAAATATGGATTTTAGGTGGATAAATTGGTTATACGTGTATAATATTTGGTAATTTGTCTATTTAACATATTTATTAACATATAAATTCATCTTATTGTCCTATAATATTCGTAAATTTGAATAAAACCATATATTATAAATTTGTATCCTGCCAGTATTTACACCACACAAACTGATTAACATATCTTTATTTCGTAATAAAAGGCCCATATAACTCAGGTAACCATGAAAAAAATATTGATGCTGGCCATAATTATTTGCTCAAGTTTTTTGACCGCCAGTGCTCTCGACAATTTTAAAAAGGAACGGATAGATAGTTTACAAAATGTAGTAAAAAATGCTACATACGATACTACCCGCATTCACGCCCTGGTACAACTCGCTGATGTGTACCACGACTCTTTGAGTCTCGCTCTTGACTATATTTATAGAGCAAAGGAAATAGGCAAGCAATTGAACGATCAAAAGATCATTGCGATGATTAATTTAAAATCTGGCTTGCTTTACCTTTATCGAGGTTTACATAAAAAGGCCCTCGAGCACTTCTTTAAATCTTATCGCTATTATCAACAAACCAAAGATGATAAGCATCTCCTGATGGTAATTAAAAGTATCACTGATACTTATTATGCATTGAATGAAAACAAACTGATTGACGAATACAGCATAAAAGGCCTCAAGTTGTCCAGGCAACTACAAGATACCTCGTCTATTGGCAATTTTTTGAATATGAGAGGTTTAATGGCTTTAAGAGTCAATAAGCACCAACAAGCGCTAGAGTATTTTAAAGAAGCATTGGCACTGGATGAACGAAAGCCCGATCCGGAAATGCAAAATGTGTTGCTCAACAACATCGGCATGGGCTATAACTTTTTAAAGGAATACGATCAAGCCCTAAAATACTTGTTTAGATCAGTAGAAAAAGCGGAAATGGGGCGGGATATCTATTTAAAGAAAGCTAAAAAAGCCAAGAAAGATGAAATGCATGTGAGAGATAAGGCAAATTTTAGCATTGCCAATACTTATATAAATATAGGCACTGTATACAAAAACAAAAAAGATTATAATAAGGCTATAGAATACAGCGAGAAGGGGATTCAATTGATTGCTCACAACAAAAGAGCTTTTTATCAATATCGCAAAGTGTACCATACACTGAGCCAGGTGTATGAAGCGCAAAACAATGCTGAGAAAGCATATGAATACTATAAATTATTCATTGCTTCACGAGATAGTATGACCGCGCTTACTACCCACCAACAATTAGATAAGATTCAGGCCGAATTTGTAGCCGATACCAAAGAAAAGGAAATTGCTAATTTAAAGCGGGAAGCTGAAATTACCACCCAACGAAACCGGGTTATAAATACTGCACTGGGAGGAGGCTTGTTTCTGATGCTGACCCTGGCAGGGTTGATCTACAAAAGATACGACGACAAACGCAAGTCACACGATGTATTGAGTGAGCGAAATCACGAAATTACTGCTCAAAACCACGAGATAAGTGCACAGCGTGACCAAATTGCGGACAAAAATGATAAGTTAGTCAATGCTTACCAGAATATTACCGATAGTATAGAGTACGCACATCGTATTCAAGAAGCACTGCTCCCTTCTTTGAATCTCATGCACAAGACTTTGCCGGAGTCTATGGTAATGTTTAAGCCTCGTGATGTGGTCAGTGGTGATTTTTACTGGTTTGCCAATGTGGGTACCCAAGTAGATAATGACACCAAAACTGTTTTGGCGGCGGTAGATTGTACTGGACATGGGGTACCTGGGGCATTTATGAGTATGGCAGGGGATGCCTATCTTAATCAAATTGTAAAACAACAAAACATTACCGAGCCTGGGCAAGTGCTTACGGCCTTGCACCGAAACATACGCTTGGCACTAAAACAAGAAACCACAGGTAATCGTGATGGAATGGATATATCATTGGTGACGATTGATAAACAAAAGCAAACCATACAGTTTGCTGGAGCCAAAAATCCGTTGATTTATATCCAAGACGGGGAACTACATCTCATCAAAGGAGATAAGTACCCGGTAGGAGGAGAGCAACGTGAAGGCGAAAGGTCTTTTACTACTCACACCATTCCTGTAAATCCAGAAAAGCCAATTACCTTTTACTTATTTTCGGATGGTTTTCAAGATCAATTTGGGGGCGAAGAAGGCAAAAAGTTTATGGTGAGCCAGTTTCGCGAATTGTTGCTGTCTATTCATCATTTGCCAATGGTACTTCAAAAAGCCCGCCTGGAGCAAACCTTTGAGTCCTGGTTAGAGGCAAAACAACCTGATGGAAAACACGAGCAAGTAGACGATGTATTGGTAATGGGTTTTAAGGTTTAGTTTACTTTAGGCCTGACAGGTAGGCTGTTCAGAATTAGCTTCGCAGAGCGCCGATGCATCGGCATTTACAACTTGAACTTCGTTCTGCGGTTTCAAAAAAGTTCCCCACATTTTTAGAGCTATTTAATGCTTTAAAAATTGACAGAAGCTCAGTTGATAGAATAATATACCCATTTGAGTTCCATAATAAAAATGAGTGTTGTGAAATACCATCAAAGGCCCCTCTTAGTCTCCCCAATC
>DMXI01000455.1 GCA_003483885.1 Microscillaceae bacterium | reverse complement strand
GGGTTACTTATGTAGAGCGTCCCGCGCTGATGGGCTTTGGCAAAGACCAGCGCCTCATCAACAATACCAACCAGGCCGCAGGTGAGGTACTCAATTACTTTGATGCCCTGGAGCAAGATAATGATGCTTTGCGGGCTGACATCAGCGATTTGAAGGATCAGTTGACTGCTTTGACGTCAAAACTGGACTCTTTAATTCAAAACAGTAACAATAATAACAACAACAATAGCTAAATCACGATGCCAGAACTATTAACATTATCACTCGAAGAACACTTTTGGGACGTGACTGATCCTTTGATTGACAAGCTAGATCAGCTTGTCAATCTTCCCCAAGGACAGATTGACGATGATACCTATAAGCAACACCTCTTTCCAGCAGAGTTAGTAGCGTTATCTGAAGTAGATTGGATTCGAAAGAGCATCAACGACGAATATGATAAGCTTGATACATACAAGCAAGAAGCGGCTCTCCTAAGCAACTTGACGCCCTTGTATGAGGAAGAAGCCAAGAAAAAAGCATTGGAAAAGGAACTCCAGCAAAAAGACACCTTCATAGATACCACCAAGGCAGAGTTGAAACGAATTGAAGGCGAGTTGGATAAATACACGACTGACGAGGATAAGAAGCACCCCACTTACCAAGCGTTGGTAGACAAACAGGACGAACTGGATGTAGAGTTAGCTAATGCTCAGACAGAAGCGGATAAAATAGGGAGTTCTCTTGAACCCTTTTATGATTTAGACAACAGAATAAAGGCTGAGAATGAGGCTTTGAAGAAATTTAGACAAGACAATTTTGAGAAAAGCCGCTCAGAGAATATCACTTCGTCGATTGACCTGAAAATCCAAAAGAGACTCAATCAAGAGAATCAGGATTGGCAGCAACAAACCATACAAGACCTCGTGCATAAAAGGAATACAGCTGATACCAAGGCAAACCAACGAATTGCAAATTATGCAGACGTCCGAGTGAATATGGAAGAGCCGCTAAAAATTCTGAAGGAACAACAGGCAATTGCTAAAGTGGACAAAAGCAAGGTAGATTTTGACGTGCTGCACAAAGCAATGAACGATATGGCGGGGGTAACTCCAGGTATATACAAAGAGATCATCGAAGGGGTTGCCCAAAACGCGACTGCGGCGGAGTTGGACAAAAAGCAAAAAAACCTCAAGGAGGATATGACCAGCAAGCTTAAGGATAAGTTTGATGCCCAAGGAAGCTATCATGATATTCAATTAAGCGTAGACGTTGGCGCAGGGGTTTCGGCCGGACTTGTCGGTATCAAGGCAACCTTTACCGTAGCATTCTCGCTCAGGGTTTCTTACGACGAGAACGGGAAGTTTTCGGTGAAACAGGCGGTGAGTGGTGAAGTCAAAGCAAAAGGAGAAGCAGGGTTAGCGCTTAACGAGGAGAACCAACTTAAGCTAAAGCAGCAAGTGTCGGGGAATTTTTCCAATGAAGATGGTAAAACCTACGCGAGCCTTGACGACTTTATTGAGGCCGAATCGGCTCATATGTCTTCCGCCTTTTTAGACTACAGCCTGAGCAAAAAGGTGATGCCTATTGAACAATACAAAAACCTAAAAATCCAGCAAAAAGCAGTTGCCCAACAAGAAGCAGCCATTATAGGCAAGAAGGATTTAGAGAAAAAACTGTACCTAACGGGTCTGCTAGCTCCGGAAAAGCAGCTCACAGTGCCTGATCGCCCACAAATCAATTATGTTCGTACAAATAGTGCCGCTGCTTCGGCCAATGCAAAAACCAGTGCTGCGGTGAAGTTTGCCAATAGTATGGGATTTGGCGTAGGAGGTAGCTATAGCCGAACCAGCAACCACGCGATCAGCTACAAACAAAAAACAATCAATCTGATTGACGATGTAGCGGCGCACCCCACGCTGGGAAAAATATATGGGATGAAACAGCCCCAAAGTTTTGGTTTTGTGCTCAATGAAGGCAATAGTAATGTCGAGTATTCGGGGCAAGAGTCCATAGAAAAACTCAACACTATAGAAACCCAGATAGAAGCCTATAAGCTAGAGGCTTCTTCACCAGAAGGAAAAATAAAGTTGGAGACTCTAAGAAGCCAACTGAAGGGCGCTTTGGAGCGTCTTTCGGTCGAGTACCAAACATTTGTACAAGTAGAAAATAATGTAGCCCAGGGAGACGGGGGGCAGGAAGAAACCGTGCGAAACAACTTCCGTGAAGCTCGGGGCGCCACCGATTCGGTCAATTATTTAAAAGCGGTCAGCTTGCAGTATGCAAACCTGCGAAAGGCCTACGACAAAAGCTTTCTCGATAATGAATCCATCAACGAAGATGATAAGGCTTTTATGGATGATTTTGAAAAGGACTTAAAGACTCCCAAGTTCGAGATTTCTGATAATGCTTATAAGAAGGTATTCAATATTGATCAAAAAACGCCCACTACCGAGGTCTCTACCAAGGAATGGGGTATCGCAGTAGAAGCCAAGAATTTCAACGAAAGCCTAAACAATATAAATGCGACGGCCCCAGGGGTACAATTGGGCATTAAGTATACCGAAACAACCACTCCCGACAAAGAGCGAAATGATGAGTTTAGCTTGAAATTCAACATCACAAGCCAGGCAAAAGGAGACAACTTTGTGGCGAAGCTATTGCAATTTTCGGATTTGAAAAAAATTACGGGAGCGGATGCCGATGAGCAAGAGGTAAGCGATAGCATTTTGGCTGCCTTACAAAGTATGGCAACGGGTAACCTGGAGGTAAAGCTACACCGCAAGGGCGATGGCAATGGATGGCACGTAAAGTATGTGCGAGGGTATGAAGTATCGGCCAAAAAAACCAAGCTAAAAGGAACCGTGGCCAATGTAGGCGGCGTAAACCTGCTTGCCGGAGGTGCCATTAGTACCACGCACGTAAGCACCATTTACGAAAAGCCTGGCTTCAATTCCTTGTCTTACATTACCGATGTTTATCGGGCCAAAAAAATACGCAGCACTGGCAATGATGACTGGAAATTGTACGATGAACAATACAAGCTATTGGACAAAATGGTAGAAAATATAAAAAATGGCGCCAATAATATTTCTACCGAACTGGAGAGTTGGCTCACCGAATTGACAGCGTTGAATACTGCTGAAGCCGATGAAATGGTAGATAAGGTAAGAACCGGACTTACGCAATTGCGCGCGGGAGGCGATGCCGAAGATTTTAAAGAGGTATTTGTAGAGTTGGTAGCAAAAAAAACTGCTCAGGAAGATAAAAAATTGAATGACCAGTTTCAGACTCGACGTACTGCTGAGCGCAAAGGTATGAAGCAATATGCCGCAGATGTACTCGCCCAAAGAATGCAAACCATCGTAGACACCCACCAACTATCGGGAAGTGATGCCGCATCAGTAGAGGGGATGCTCGATTGGGCCAAGCAGAGGCACAATAAAGCTATTGGCCATAAAAATTCTTTACGTATACAGACTACCGATGCTGATTCTAATGATCTTGTTGACCCTAACAGTCCTCTTGATCCTAATAATCCTGAGAGCCTTACGGTGGCTGAGGCTCGAGCCGAGGCAGACGCCGCGTTACAGGAAAGTTTCCAAACGTTGAAATCAGTGTTTGGAGTACATTATACGGAGAAGACCTTAGATGAGCTGACATCCTCAGACAATCCAGAAGACCAAAACCAAGCCTTAAACCTCTTGGATACCCAACTGGACACAATGCTCAGCGAGCAATCTAAGGTGTACCTGGATGAGGGATTGTCGGGAGAACTCACGATGGACGCGGAGGGCAACTTGAAAATAAAACCCATCATAGCCCAAGGAAATACAAATTACTATACTGCAGATGCTATTACCGATAAAGTGGCATTATTGATGAACCGTCTTTCTTATAGTACCGAGGCTACAGATAAGATAGACAGCCGAGGTATACAAAACGAATGGCAACAAGCAACTCAAAATCAACAAAGGCCAAAGCTAAAATCTCGAATGTTTTCTCGCAGCATGCGTTCTTTAACAAGCAATTTCTCCAACAACAAATCGATCTCTAAGTATATTGCTCAAGTGATGCAAAAAGCGTTGGAACGAAAGCAAAGCAGAAGGCCCGCAAATGCCATGGTGCATCGATAAAGTTTTTGTTCCTGCTCACTCGCTAATTTTGCATTTGTGAAAATGGACAAGGAGTATTACTTAGTAACATGTTCAAAACGACTTTGCCCAACTGAGGTAAAGTCGTTTTTTGGGTTTTCACCTTTTTTAGTGTTTGAGCGGAGCGTCTCCAAAAAATCTTACCTCACAAAGGTAATAGTTGGCGGAGACGTTTCACTTAAACTCCACCAACGGGAGCTACCAAATTTTCTTTAACAAAAAATCACTAATTCTGGTTTTTATTGATGTTGTTAGTATCCTAGTTAAGCCCCTCCTAACCTCCCCAAGGGGAGGAATGTTACCCGCGGCAGCTTCTCCGCGACTGTTTCTCCCCAATTGGGGAGAGTAAGAGGGGCTTTTGATGGTATTTCACAACACTCATTTTTATTACAGAACTCAAAAGGCTATATTATATAATAATCTGAGCTTCTGTTAATTTTTAAAGCACTGAATAGCTCCAAAAACACGGGATACTTTTTTTAAACCGCAGGGCGAAGCCCAAGTTGTAAATGCCGATGTATCGGCGCTCAACGAAGTTAATTCTGAACACCCTACCTGTCAGGTATAATACAACCTATAAAATATTATTTGGTTTGAAAAGCATTATGAGAAACCCTTCCAGTTTGTGGAGCTTACCAAAAGGATCAATGCTCGTAAGCAAGGTTGTCTTCTTTTGCGTACTTTTTATCCAACTCCAATAAATAAGGAGCGGCCCAGGGGGCATACGAATCTTTAAGGTGTTGTGGCAAATCTTTCCATCCTGTGATACGTGTGCGGCATTCGTCTGCTCCGCACTTGCATTGCTCCGGAAAGTGATCAATCTGATAGTTGCGCATTGCATAATCAAGCGTGAGCTCCTCTCCCTTTTTGATGTTTTTGATAGCAATGATGTCATGCGCACCAGTCTCGTTGAGGCGAATACCACAATTAGGGGCACAAGAATGGTTGATTTTATGAATAATCCCTTCGTGCACAGCCCAGGTGTCTTCTCCCATTTGCGAAGCATGAGAGTGGTTTCCTCCCAAGAGCTTGGCAATTTTCCCACGCATCACCACTGCTTCTTTTTCAAACGCTTTGGTGGCGATCATGCACTCCCCTTTTTGTGCGGTTTTGCCTAATCGATAGCCCCCTTCTTCCTGGCAATTCAAGTCTACCTTACTGCCTTGATACAAGTACATAAAATATTCGTAACGGGTGCCTAAAAAGTTTTTAGCCTTTTGCAGCATATCTTTCAGGGTAAGGCTAGAGGCATATTGATGGAACAAATCGGACTTTTCGAACAAGGGAAACACTATAGTGAGGGTCAGCACATAAAATAAATCATGATCCATTTTATACGTTTGGCGACGAGACCGGGTCCAATCGGTGGTAATGGAATGCTGATGTTTTTTTAACAACATCCAATGTGGTATGAAACATTGCCATAAACGGTGGCTGATTTCTTCTACTTTATCATAAGGCGCCTCCGGGAAGTATCCCACCAGCAACTCCGTCAAGGGGTCATATTTCAACACCTGATTAAGCGTGTAGCTATTGAGCACATCTGGATAACCAAATTTGGCCACCAGTCGGTAAGCTGCTGTTCCAAGGTCTCTAAGTACCTGCAACGCCCGCATAGAAACAGGTATATTTTTTAGCTCAAGGGTTGAATCCAAATCCGTTAAAAACACTTCTTTAGTGTCGAAGTTATACTCAAAGTTGCTCCACTCGGATGAGTAACGATACAAGCCTGCGGCAGAAAAATCATGGACCAACTTGCCTATTTTTCTGGCCAATAAATTGATTGTTTGCAGTCGGGTGGTCTCAAGCTCGGGCCTCCCATTTACCCCCAAAGATGCCCTCAGTTGGTCGTAATAAGCATCTGCTTGCGCCTCTTTGCCTCTGTGTATAGCCGCTCCATACTGAATGCAAGACAAACGCATACTTGTTTTTTCAGGCGAAAGGTTCACCACTACCCCCATTGGCTTACCATTAAACTGGTATTGATCGCCATATTGCACTACCATAAAAGGTACAGTAGCAGGCACGCCATGTTCCAGCAAAATACGGGCACTATTGTATTCCAGTAAAGCCCTTTCGTACAAAATGCCTCCAATGGGGGCAGGCGAACTATAAGTGATCTTGTACTCCCCTTCCGCATCAAATCCAATATGAGGGAAAGTCAACATACTTTCCAGGGTATCGGTAGTAGGCGGTGTGGGTTCTTCGCTATGAAGGTTTGCCAAAACGCCTGAATAAATTTTTCCTTGCGGGCAAGGGTTCCAAAACCCAACCCCTTTCATTTTGGCTGCCTTTAGTTGCTGAGCAGGCATTGCTTCGGTTTGGGCTTGTTGGTGGAGCGTGTGCCAGGCTACTCGCCCAGGTTGTTTAAAAGGAGGGGTTTGGTGCCAAGCTATAAAAGCGAGTATTTTCTGATATTCTTCTTCTGGTAAGTGCACACGATCGTACTGATGTGTAACCGTAAAGTTGATTTTAGGATTCATAAAAGTATGCATAAAAAGATTATAGGTATTTGATTACTCACTGCTTGCGAGCTATCCAGGCAACTATAAATTACCTTGCTACAGCTGTAATCATCCTTGGCAATATAGAAAAAAACTTAGGGGCGCTTATAAAGTAAAACACCTGTGTTATAAAATCAGGTGTTTCTACGGGGGGAAGGTAAATTAACTTTTGGAAGGTGAGAAATAACCCTGATAATGAGCCAGTTAGTATACATTATTGCTTTTATACCAATCCTTTGAGAAAATCCGTACACCTAGTAAAAACGGACCAGGGGCCCTATTATAACAGTCACTCGCCTCAGGCAAGCGACGATACTCGTTCGCAATTTATCGGAATGAGCAATATTGAGAGGCTTCTAGCCGTAAATCTGTACAGATCATTAGTTAGAGATGACAAGTATATCACTCGAAACGTTCCTTGTCCTCCCGAGTACTAATTAACTGCGTTGAGCTCGTCACAGCAAAGCTGTAGACTCGGTTTTTTGTTCAAAATACATCAATGAAGATGACCACTCAAGTAGGCGTATTGTCACCCAGAGCACCGCGAAGGGTCTGCGTGTTGGACTCGTTTTTATTCAGATACTTCGCTGCGCTCTGTATGACAAGCAAGGTTCCTACAACTAAATATAATGTTGTCATCGGTAGACCTAATTTTTTGGTA
>DMXI01000456.1 GCA_003483885.1 Microscillaceae bacterium | reverse complement strand
ATTTTTTTATCTAAATATCCCACGATATGAAGAGAGCAGAACGCTATGAGCATTTTATTAACTATTTTACAGAAAAGTTTCCAGATCCTAAAACTGAGCTAAACTATCGCACACCTTATGAATTACTGGTAGCAGTGATATTAAGTGCCCAATGTACCGATAAGCGAGTAAACTTGGTCACTCCTGCTCTTTTTGATAAATTCCCCACTCCTGAACTACTCAAAGAAAGCTACTTTGACGAGCTCTTTCCCTACATTAGAAGTATTTCTTATCCTAATAACAAAACCAAACATTTGCTAGGCATGGCTAAGATGTTGGTAGATGATTTTGAATCTGAAATACCCAATACTATTGAAGATTTGCAGAAACTTCCTGGTGTAGGCCGAAAAACAGCCAATGTAATAGCCTCAGTCATCTACAATAAGCCCACGATGGCGGTTGATACCCACGTGTTCAGAGTATCAAAACGTTTAGGAATGGTGAATCAAAACCTCAAAACACCGCTAGAAGTTGAAAAAACATTGGTAAAATATATTCCTGAGGAGTTAATTCCCAAAGCCCATCATTGGCTTATATTGCACGGTCGCTACATTTGTCTGGCACGCACCCCAAAATGTGATGAGTGTGCCTTGACTAGTTTTTGCCGTTATTACGAAAAAAAAGAGGCTAAAAAACCCAGTGAATAGCTGTTATAATTCATGTGTGGAATTAACTTAATCATTGACAAACAAGGGAAGTTAGATGATACTCATATTCAACGCATGAATAAGGCTACCTCGCATCGGGGACCAGACAGAAGTTTTTATGAGGCAATACAAATAGGCAACTTAACCTTATACTTAGGACACAATCGCTTAAAAATCATAGATTTAAGTGATAACGCAAATCAACCCTTTTATTCTGCTGATAAGCAACAAGTACTGCTTTTCAATGGAGAAATTTACAACTATGTTTCTTTAAAAAACCAACTTAAAAACAAGTATTCCTTCAAAACTCAATCTGATACTGAAGTATTGTTGTATTGGCTAGTGGAGAAAGGATTGGAAGGCATTGCTCAATTAGAGGGAATGTTTGCTTTTGTATGGATAGATATTCGGCAAGAGAAAGTTTTTCTCGTTCGGGATTCTTTTGGCATCAAACCTTTGTATTACTTTGATGATGATCGGTACACTACAGTATCATCTGAAATAAAAGGCATTTTAGATTCTGGTCTAGTTACCTCTACTCTCAATGAATTCCAAATTGGCCATTACCTCACTTATAAATTTGCTCAGTCACCGCAAACCTTTTTTCAAGATATTTATCAGGTTATTTCTCCCTGTTTTTTCGATATTCCAAACCATCAGTTAGTAGAAATTGAGCAAACAGAGCCTATTGCTGAGCCATTAACTCCTTTAAACATCACTGATTTGGAATCTCTCTTGATACAATCGGTTGAGCAGCAATTGAAAGCAGATGTTCCTGTAGGTATTTTTTTGAGTGGAGGAGTTGATTCTACCCTTTTGTTAAGCATTACTCAAGAACTTGGCCTCAAAAGCATTCCTTCTTTTAGTATAGCAAATGACGCCAAAGAAACCAACTTTGGAACTCAAGATTACCATTATGCTCGTCTGGCAGCTCAGCAGTTTGGAGGCGACCACCAAGAAATCAAAGCTAAACCAACTGATTTAGAAGAATTTGAAGTTTGGATTCGGAGATTAGATCAACCAATAGCAGATGGGGCCATATTTTTAACTGATCTACTCTCCCGATTTGCGCGAAAATCGGTTAAAGTTGCCTTGTCTGGAGCAGGAGCTGATGAATTGTTCGCAGGTTATAATCGCCATCAGGCATTTTACTATTATCTTAAAAATTATCGGTTTTTTAATAACCTGACCAAAAGGAAGAAGCTGCTTAGTAGTCTGGCACTTGATGGGTTTGCTCATCCCTGGCGTAAAAAAATGCGATTGATAAAAAAACTGCTACAAAATATTGACTCCTCGCCTGCTCAAACGTTTATAAATTTCACCAAACCAAATGTTATTCCTCTAAATCAGACATTTGTGGATTCTCAGGCTTTACCTTCAATGGCTCATAAGGAATTTGCCCAATGGCTCACCTGGAGTTTGCAATACGATCAACAGCACTTTTTGGCGCAAGATGTGTTGCCTCTGACTGATGCTATGTCTATGTTAAATAGCCTGGAAGTAAGGGTACCTTATCTATCACAAAAGCTCTACAGAGGTTTGCAGCACTTAAACCCGGAGGATTTGCTACAACAAGGCCGCAAAAGCCTGCTCAAACAATGGTTGCTTAAAAGAGGAGGTAAAGCATTTGTAAAGCGCCCTAAAGAAGGTTTTGGAATGCCCTTTGGCTATTGGCTGCAACAAGGCCAGCTCCCTTGGGTAATAAACCAACTACAAAACCCTGAAATACCTGTCTATAAGTGGGTAAATTATGAGGGTTTTCAAAAAATGCTTAAGCTTCATATAAAACAAAAACGGGATTACAGCAGTGAGGTTTGGTCCGTTTATTTGCTTAGTGAATGGTTAAATGTAAATGTGTCTTTTTATTCGTCTTGAAAATCATTTATTTACATCAGTATTTCAAAACTCCCGAAGAAGGAGGAGCCATTCGTTCCTACCATATTTCTACTGCATTAGCAAATGCTGGCTTTGAGGTAGAGATCATTACTTCTCATAATGAAAAGCAATACCTAAAAAAACAAATTCAAGGGGTTGTAGTCCATTACCTGCCCATTCATTACCAGAACAATTTGGGAAGCTTGGCCAGAATTTGGGCTTTTTTAAAGTTTACACGCAGTAGTTATTTCCTGGCAAAAAAAATACAAAGACAAAACTGCTCTACTCCCCTACTATGTTATGCTACTTCTACTCCATTGACTGTAGGCTGGGTAGCTTTACGTCTAAAACGCAAATTAAATATTCCGTTTTTTTTTGAAGTGAGAGACTTATGGCCGCAAGCACCTATAGAAATGGGCGTAATTAAGTACAATTGGTTAAAAAAAGTATTGTTCAAATTTGAACGCAAAATATACCAACAAGCTACCCAAATCATTGCTCTGTCGCCTGGTATTAAAGAAGCTATTACTAATAAAGTTTCTTCAAATAAGACTGTTCTAGTTTCTAATATGTCTGACAATGAGTTTTTTATTCCTCAAAAAAAAGAGTACAATCAAGGAGATACATTGATAAAGCCCCCATTTATCATTAGCTACATTGGAACTGTTGGGCCAGCCAATCACCTAGAGTACTTGATAAAAGTTGCTGAACTGGCTCAGGAAAGAGGAATGACGCAAATACAATTTTGGATAGTAGGAAGTGGAAAGCAATTAGCGAACATTCAAGCTCAATCAGAGCATTTAACTAACATAACCTTTCATCCTCCAACCAATAAGCAAGCAGTGAAAGGTCTACTAGAGCAATCAGACGCAACCTATACTTCTTTCTTACAAATACCGGTTCTAACTACTTGTAGCCCCAATAAGTTCTTTGACTCTTTGGCTATGGGCAAGCTTACTATTGTAAATACGCGAGGTTGGCTCAAAGAATTGGTGGAAGAGAACAAATGCGGGTTTTATGCAAATCCTCAGAATCCAGAAGAGTTTTTAACTCAATTAACCCCTTTTCTGGAAAAAGAAGCATTGTTGTATCAGTATCAACAAAATGCTCGTGATTTGGCATTAACCCAATTTGATAAGCATCAATTATGTACCGACATAGTAAATTTGGTAAAGGATCATTTTATCAGATGAATTGTACATTTTATAGAATAAACTCCTCAATAAATATAACAAAACAGTACTATTCTAGTAAATTCTTAACGTTTGGCTACCAAAGCCGTTAAAACAAACGAAAGGATTTTAGAATTTAGTATACCATTTTTAGAGACAAATAGAATTTTTGAGACAAAAGGCATGGTTTAATCATTTAAACAATTTTGCATGATTCAACTTTACAAAAACTTTTAAAAAACACATACCTATTCATTCAAATACACATTATGAAAAGACTATTTACTTTTTCTTTGCTGATGGCTTTTAGTGCTTTGGCTTTTGCCAAAACGCCTAAAGCCCACGCAAATACAAATTATGCAGGCATTTATTTTCATAAAGGCAATTGGAACAGCTTATTGGCGAAGGCTCGCCGGGAAAGAAAACCTTTTTTTGTGGATGTATACACCACTTGGTGCGGGCCTTGTAAGTCGATGACCAGAAATACTTTTTCAAACTCGCAAGTAGGTGCTTATGCCAATCGGAATTTTGTACCGTATAAACTAGATGCTGAACGTGGGGAAGGTCCTCGTTTAGCCCGAAAATATCGGGTCAATGCTTATCCAACCATTTTGTTTTTTGATCACCAAGGTCGTCTTAAAGGCCGCCAAGTGGGCTACCAGGGAGCAAATGCTTTCCTTGGTACAATGCGAAAATATGGAGGCCGTACTAAAACAGTAGGTGGTGGAAATAGCTACAAATCGGCGGGGGTCAGTTTTTTTAAAGGCAATTGGAATGCATTAAAATCACGCGCAAGAAGAGTAAATAAACCTTTTTTCGTAGATGTATACACTACTTGGTGTGGCCCATGTAAAGCTATGACCAGAAATACATTTAGTGCTTCATCGGTAGGAAGCTACGCCAACCGTAATTTTGTAGCTTATAAAATAGATGCAGAAAAGGGCGAAGGGCCAAATATTGCCCGAAAGTACAGAGTAAGGGCTTATCCTACGGTATTGTTTTTTGATGCCAAAGGAAATCTTGTTGGTCGCGAGGTGGGATATCAAAACGCAAGCAGGTTTGTAAGCACATTACAAAAATACAGAAATAAGAGAAGCTATGGCTCTGGTGGCAACAGTAATGTGAACAACAACCGCATGGGTCCAGTAAAAATTTATGTACACCGTGATTTCAAAGGCAGATATCAGTCCTTGGGTATTGGTAGCTACAATATGAAGCAATTACGCATCGGCAACGATCAGCTTAGCTCTATCAGAGTGCCCAGAGGGTATAAGGTAAGAGTTTATGAGCACGCAAACTTCCAGGGGCGATACCGTGATTTTTATGGTTCCTCGGTTTTTGTCGGTAACCAGTGGAATGATAAGGTGTCTTCTATCAAAGTGATGAAAATCCGAAGATAAAATAATACTTCTTAATAATAAGGGTCTCGTTTTTACATTCATTAAAACGAGATTTTTTTGTTATAATATTCACTCAAACTGCCTATCAAAGAGATAATTAGTGTAGAAGTCTACCTTTTCTTCGCTCTTGATTTTATTAGGAATAAAGACCTTTTTCTGAATTTTCTTTTTTTTTAAACAAATTAGCTGTCAAAGTACTTATACATTCAACAAATGTCGTATCTTTAACCAAAATTTAGTTTAAGTAAGGGAAATGTTGGCCTTTATCAACTAAAATGAAGGCAGGGGTTTCTCTATTTTTTTAATTTAGTAATACAATGAACAAAGGAGTTGTAAAATTTTTCAAAGAAGACAAGGGTTATGGCTTTATAACTAATGCAGATACTGGCCAAGACATCTTTTTTCACGTTTCTGACACTAAGGACCAATTGTTCCAGAACGACGAAGTAACTTACGAAGA
This sequence comes from Microscillaceae bacterium, assembly GCA_003483885.1. GTDB lineage: Bacteria > Bacteroidota > Bacteroidia > Cytophagales > Microscillaceae > Microscilla. Next base: position 15,269 of record DMXI01000456.1, on the reverse strand, counting down.
AACGCGTGGTAAAAAAGGATTGCAAGCAATCGAGGTAAAACTTGATAGATAATTGTACCTTAATGACCTTGCTCTTAGAATGAAATCGATATAACTTGCTAACTTTAACCTGATTTGCAAAAACTAATTACACCACAACCTCAGTAATTGGTTGGGATGAAAAAATTTTAGATAAGCCACGTAAAAAATGATCGATAGCCTGACTATTAATAAATTTTTAACTCGTTTGTTTAAAAGTGCTACGTTAAGTTGTGACATTTTATTTTGAACTCATTCTCCATAATTTTACAAGCAGGCAACCAATAGTTGCCTGTTTTTTTTTGCCCTTACTTTTTATTTCACTTCTTAAAAAATATCCTTCCCTCCTCATTCGTTTCTTATTGGACAGATTTTTGGTCAATAGTCGATACAAAAGTCATCTACCAGCCTTATCAACAGGGAATTGTACTCCCCACCTAATCATCTATAAAGAATTTAAAGCATAATGAAAAAGTTAAGTGTACTAGCCTTTCTTGTTTGCCTTACTTTTGCGACAACATTGCAAGCCCAAACCAAAATTGAATTGATGCACGAAGCTGGCATTAGTAATCTTTTTTTGAGATACGAGTTTGGAATCAACACAGGTGGTGTTTCTACGGTAGAGGTTACCGATGCTGAGGCATTCTATGGCATTAATTATTCGCCACGCCTCAATTTTTTTGACGAATCTGGTGATGGAAGCAGTAGTTTTTCTATCAATCTCAATAATGACTTGCTTTTTGGCAATCTGATTTCGCGTACGCTGGAAAAGCAATCACTGGCATTTGCTACTAATTTATCGTTTAACTTAAATCTGGGAGCAGGTGCTACTCGCAACACCTTGAATCAGTTTGGAGGTTTTATGGGAATTGGCTATACCTATTCTAACATAAACTTAATTAATATCAATCAATTCAACCGAGTGATTGAAGATATTGTTACTGACCCTACTGCCACTCCTGACTTTTCAAAAGCAATTACCCCTCTTCAGGGAATTTATTTTCACCTGGGAGGACGAATGAAACTAGGTAGTGGAGTCATTACTTTAGAAGGCTATACTACTTTAAGTCCTGAGCTAAACGGTGTATATACGATAGGAATTAGAGCTCAATACGGACTAGGCATTGCTTTTTAAAAGCAATTTGCATTTAATGATCTGCTAAAAACAAAAATGGCACATCTTATATGATAAGGTGTGCCATTGCTATATAATAATTATTTTTATTCTTTGATATTAATAAGTTGTGTGTGCCTGATTGAGCATTTAAGTATTACACATTCATTTTACACTGTCATTTTACACACAACTTTAGGGCTGGGTGAGTTTGAAATTACAATGCCTCTAACCCAATATCTTGTTGGCAATTCATATATATGCCAATTATTCTTTAAACCTTATCACAATTATACAAATATTCATATTAAATACAACATAACTTCTTACTTTTTTGAAGCAAAGATTAACATTGGTTGATGTAAATTAAATTTTAGTAGCATTATACTAAATATAACATATTTAAAAAGTACTACTTATCATCTGCCACAAAAAATGCCACCCTCCGTAGAAAGTGGCATTTAAAAACTCTAAAATATTTGTTGTGTACTCTATAAAGTAATTATTTATTACCGATCAGGTTTACGCTTCGCTCTATAAAACGCGTGAGGTTACTTCCAGACAACATATTTTGAGACAATAGGGCCAAATCATATGATTGAAATACCAGATTTTTCTGAGTTTCTTCGTCGGCCTTTAATATTTGTTGTACAATAGAATGATTACCATTGATAGATACCGTTAATGCCTGTGGGAAATCACCCAAGCCTAACATTCCGCTGGTTTTGGCCATCTCTTGCGCACGACGCATAAATTCAGGTACCGTAATTACTACTGGTAATTCATCGGTTGGTAAGGCTTCTACTTGTAGATTCAAAGCCTTATTATTCAAGGTATTTTCAAAGATTTCTTTGATCTTGGTTTGTTCATCTTCTGAAAGTACACTTTCTTTTTCCGCACCAGTATCAATGAGCTTATCCATAGTGTCTGCATCTACTCGCTTAAAGCTTGAGTTTTCTAGCTTAGACTCCAGAGAACCTACGAAGTGACTGTCTATCATTTGGTTATCTAAAATCAAAACATCGAAGTTTTGCTTTTTGGCAGAGCTAATGTAAGCGTCTTGCTTATCGGGATCATTAGAGTATAGATATACTACATTTTCGTGCTTATCGGTTTGGGCGGCTTGAATATGCTCGCGGTATTCGTCCAGGGTGAAGTATTGATCATCACTGTTCTTTAGTAAGCAAAACTTCTTCGCTTTATCAAAGAATTTATCTTCGCTTAGAATGCCATACTTCACAAAGAAACCTACGCTTTCCCATTTCTCTTCGTATGCTTTACGATCCTTTTTAAAGAGCTCGTCTAGTTTATCAGCTACTTTACGAGTAACATAACCGTTGATTTTTTTTACGTTGCTATCTGATTGCAAGTAACTACGTGATACATTGAGTGGTATATCTGGTGAATCGATTACCCCACGTAACAACATCAAAAACTCAGGTACTACATCTTTTACTTCATCGGTAATGAATACCTGACGAGAATATAGTTGAATTTTGTCTTTATAAAGATCGAAGTTGTTGGTGATTTTAGGAAAGTACAATACCCCTGTTAAGTTGAAAGGGTAATCTACATTGAGGTGAATCCAAAACAACGGATCAGGAGACATTGGGTATAACTCCTTGAAGAAATTCAAATAATCTTCATCGGTCAATTCACCGGGTGATTTTGTCCAGATGGGTGTAGTATTGTTGATTTGCTCACCGTCTAATTCAATAGCAATCGGCAAAAATTTACAATACTTATCTAAAATACCTCTGAGGCGGGTCTTGTTTAAGAATTCTTTCGAATCTTCGGATACATACAAGATAATATCGGTACCACGTTCTTTCTTTACAGTAGAAGAAATCTCAAACTCGGTGCTTCCTTCACATTCCCATTGAGCTGCTTCTGATCCTTCTTTGTGAGATAAAGTGACAATTTTAACCTTATCTGCCACCATAAAAGCTGAGTAAAAGCCCATTCCAAAGTGACCAATGATTTGCTTGTCGCCAGAATCGTCGCTGTCTTTGTATTTTTCTACAAACTCGGTAGCTCCAGAAAACGCTACCTGGTTAATATATTTTTTGATTTCGTCGGCAGTCATACCAATCCCTGAGTCACTCACAGTGATGGTACCTGCTTCTTCGTTGATGCTTACTTGAACTTTGAGATCGCCTACTTCGCCCTGATACTCGCCCATGGCGGCCAATCTTTTCAATTTTTGGCTGGCATCCATTGCGTTGGCTACCAACTCTCGCAAAAAGATTTCGTGATCAGAGTATAGAAACTTCTTGATAATGGGGAAAATATTTTCAGTACTTACCGAAATTGTTCCTTTTTCTTGCATGATATTAAGCCATTTTTAGATTCTGTATTACTAGCCATGCCAGCGCTCAAAACTTATTCCAAAAGCAAGGAAATGCCATATTGGCAGAAATATTAAAAATGATTTGCTGCTCATACAATCGCTTATTTTTTATTCTAAAAGGCCTGATTTACACCAAACTTTCCTTTTATATTTCAATTTTTTCCCTAATTTGCATAAAGCACATTTTCAGAAATAAATCTACTCCAATCAATTGATATCGCAAAAATGCCTGCCTTTTTGGTTCAGGTATTTTTTACAATACAGTAAATTCTTATGCAAAAATCACTTCTGATACTTACACTAATATTTGTGGCAGGTTTGGACCTTCCCACACTGGCCCAAGGCCGCATATATCAACAGTCAGCATATGCCCCAACTACTTCTATGATCTTGGAGTCCAAGACTATCTATAGTTTTACCTGGAATACCCAAGGTGCCCAGCCCCGGGTGATAGAACAAACAAAGGACCGGGTGATTGGCCTTACTCCCCGACAAACCCTTTATCGTTATAAATTTTACGATCAACACTCTAAAATCATTGAGGCTACGTGTATCAATAGCGAGGGCAAAGCAAAAAAAATGGAAGAGGTGCTTTGCGGCAATCGCAATATTCAAGGAATTTTTTATTCTGATGCGCAAATTTGCCGCTATCCATTAGAATTTACCAAGGCAGGTGAAACGCTGACTCTCAACACTACCAAACATTACAATGATGTAAAATACCTAACAAGCATTTATTTTCACGAAGATTTACCTATCAGTACAAAATATATTTCCTTTGTAATTCCAAATTGGATGGAGGTAGAACTCAAAGAGTTTAACTTTGAAACCTTTGACATCAAAAGAACCAAGGAGTATTTACCTGATAAACAAGCGCATGTTTATACCTATCAAATCAATAACCTGGTAGCTTTTGCTCAAGAAGCCTTTATGCCAGGTAGTTCTCATGTGTATCCTCATATATTGGTTTTGGCCAAAAGCTTTGTCAAGAATAACCAACGTCAAACCCTTTTGGCTTCTACAGATGATTTGTATGCGTGGTATGCCAATTTAGCCAACCAAGTAGACAACCAAGCTAATAACCTTAAGCCTTTGTTAAACAACATTCTTCACGGAAAACAATCTGACTTGGCAAAGATCAAAGCGATTTATTATTGGGTGCAGGACAATATCCGCTACATTGCTTTTGAAGATGGCATTGCTGGATTTAAGCCTCAATCGGCCCAAAAGGTATTCAAACAAAAATATGGGGATTGTAAAGGAATGGCCAACTTGACCAAAACGTTGCTTAGGCTGGCTGGCTACGATGCTCGGCTTACCTGGATTGGTACCAATCATTTGGCATATGATTACTCTATCCCTTCGCTTGCGGTGGACAACCACATGGTATGTACAGTGCTGCATCAAGATAAAAGGTATATTTTGGATGCCACCGAAAAATACAATGCTTTTGGTGATTATGCCGAACGTATTCAAGGAAGACCTATTTTGATAGAAAATGGAAAAAAATACATTTTGGATAAAGTACCAGTGTTAGGCAATACGCGTAATTTGGTGATTCAGAAGCAGTTGGTGAAAATTGAAGGAGAGCAATTGACAGGAAGAGGAAATCTTGAACTTTCGGGAGAAAACAAGCAAATGTTGTTGTATTACCTTCATAAAACTCCTAAAATTCACCGGGAAAATTTTATCAAAGGGATCATTTCTTCGCGTAACGAAAATTTTGAGGTGTTGGCGAGTAAGATTAGCAATATTGATAATCGGGAACAACCTTTTGATATTGATTATCGTTTTAAAAACCCTGCTCAGGTAACTCGTTTCAATAATGAAATTTACCTGGATATAGATTATTCTAAAGAATATAAATCGGCGCTGATTGACACTAACCGTTTGTCATACGTCAAATTTCCAGAAAAGGTACTCAACCTTAGTTCTATAGTACTGGAAATACCTAAAGGATACAAAATCAAACATTTGCCCGCCAACATGGAGTTTATGCACGAAAAATTTTCTTTCAGGATTAAGTTCGAGGCCAATCAAAACAAGTTGGTTTATGTCAAGGAGATTGTTGTAGGAGATGGGATCATTCCCCGAAGTTGTTTTAAGCAATGGAATGATTGTATCATCAAACTGAATAAAATTTACGAAGATAGAGTGGTGTTGGTAAAAGAGTAATCTCCCAGATTTGGCCTATTATCTTGTTTGGTGGATTTTCGCCGTACCTAACAGTTCATCAATCACCTTTCTTTTTGTCTACTAAACATTTATATTGAATGGTATTCCTTTAGTTTTCTTTCCTAAGAAGCTGTTCGAGTTCTATTCAATATTTTTGTTATGACTAAAACCCAAACAACTTCTGAGTGATCATTAAAATAGATCATATTATTGCTCATGAAAAAAATTAGATTATTCATTCTGTCAACCCTTTGTATAATCACTTATCCAAGTGTTGCCCAACAACTATCACCTGCCGCTCAAGAAGTAAGAAATGAAATCTGGGGTGTTTCTGACACCGATTTTTCAGCTACTGCGGTTCCCGAAAAATGGAATCAAGAGTCTGCGGTAATTCTAGGTAGAAGTTTTCGATTTGAATATGGGCTCAAACGTGGACTAAGAGAAATATACAAGCGTATTTACCTTCGGGAACGAGTAAAACTTGTTGACAAGGCTGCAGTGGAGGAATATTCTGAGTTTAAGTTTCAACAAATAGACAAAACCTGGGGCGAAAAGTTATACTTTGGCATTAAGGTAATCAAGACTGATGGTACCGAAAAGGTAATTCCTTTGAGTGAATCGGTAAAAATGCAAACACAACAAGGTAACAATACTTCTTATTATCAAAAGTTGGCCATTCCTGATTTAGTACCAGGTGATATCATCGATTATTATATCTTTTCTAAGCAATTACTTAGCGCTACTACTACTTCATCGCTTCCCCCCCGCACTATCCCTTTGATGAGCACGTACCCTATTGTACGCCAAAAAATTGTCTTGGCTATAGATCCTTATATTTATTTAAATGCTCGTGCTTACAACCAAGCGCCTGATTTTTTGTATGACGAGGAAGAAGACCTGTATATCTTACGTGATGGAAACCGAGAAAAGCTGGAGGCCCCTCAATGGTTTTATGAAAACCGTTCGGTACCCATACTCAAGTTTCAGGTATTTTTTAAAGAAATAGCCTTTACTGGCAAGAAGGGGAAAGCAAACTTTGCTATCAAAAAGGCCAATATGCTAAAATTTGCTGCTGAATTTCCTGCCAAAGACAAAACAGTCACCTCATTTTACAAGCAATTTCGCGCTTACCTGAAAGCTAGAAAAAAACACAAACTCAGCAACGAAGAGAAGCTCAAAGAAGCGTATTATTTTTTTAGGCATCAATATCAGATCACAACACTTGAAAAAATCCTATCACTTCAGAAACTGGACATGAAGCAACTGAAACTAGAAAAGGATTTTATCAAAATTATGGGCTACTTACTCACCAAATACAAGATAGATTATGAAATAGTGGTGGCAGTTTCCAGAAAGACTGCTTCACTAGATGACTGGATCATTCCTGAGGATTTGGCAATTTTGTTGAAGGTGAATGGTAGCACCCACCACTTTTTGCAAAACCCGGTTTTTTATGATTTCTATGGAGAGATTCGCCCAGAACTACAGGGAGTGGAAGGATACGCTATTCAGGTGAATAGTACTCCAAAGACAGTGCGTAAAATAAGATTGCCTCGTTTAGGTCATCAATACCATAGCAGTGTAACGCATACTGAGGTTTGGATGAATGAGGGTATGAATACCTGGAAGGTGAAACAAACGGTTACCCTTAAAGGAGGAACACGTGAAAGTTACCAAACATTTCTAAATGATCCGTATGAGATGATTCGCGAAAGCACCTTAAGGTATGACAAAACCGAGGCAGGTAAGGGAAAAGTGAATGAGGTGATTCAGCAACGCTTAGCAGAAAAACGAGATGAAACTTTTAAAGCATCACTAAAAAATGAATTCGATGTATCGGTATTGGCCTTGAAGCAACTAAGGGTACTGGAGAATGGTATTTGGGACAACCAACCTACGCTTAAATATGAGAGCGAGTTTGTATTGGGGGGCATTGCTCAAAAGATAGGGTCTAGCTATATCATTGAAGCCGGAAAACTGATTGGCAAACAAGTGGATATGAAAACGCTTAAGAAGAAAAGAATTTTTGATATCTATATGGCACATCCTCGGTCTTATAAACATGAAATTACCATTCACCTCCCTGACGGATATCAAGTACAAGGTTTGGATAAGTTAAAAAAAGAACTCAAAAATCAAACTGGAGGTTTTGTAAGCAATGCACAGTTAAGTGGTGCTGTTTTGAAGATTCAAACGTACAAATATTATAGTCACGGTTATGAGCCATTGAAACAATGGGGTAAAATGAAAGATTTTTTGAAAGTGGCCTATCAGTTTACGCAACAAAAGTTGTTGTTGAAGAAAAAGTAGTATGTTTAACAGGTATTATAACGATCAATTATAGTTACTAATACCCAGCAAGTTAACTATAATTTAAATTGGGTTAGTCAAGTAATATGGCCAATACTTTTTGGTGGCGTTTCACTCAAACACCAAAAAGAGTCGGATAGATGCACTGATTTTTTCTTTCTTGGCTCTCTTATCTATTGGGAATGAGCAAAGGTCATAAATCTTCTTAAACTTTATTCATTTGTTTGCGTAATCAAAAACAAATACATACTTTGCAACTCAAAGTACTTTATTCAAACTTAAATGAAAGAACAACAAGCTTACGAAGAAACGCTTACCGAAATTCGCTCTTTGATGGAGCAATCTTCCCGGTTTTTATCTTTGAGTGGATTATCAGGGGTATTTGCAGGTATTTTTGCTTTGCTGGGAGCTGGCGCAGCATTTTTTTATCTCAAGGCCCCCTACGATGATTATTATACCTATGCCATACGCGGTGGCCAACTCAATGTTGATTTTATTACTTTCTTTATCATCGATGCGCTAAGCGTATTGGTACTTTCGGTGGGAGTTGGCGCTTATTTTTCCTGGCGAAAGGCGAAAAAACAAGGCGCTAAGTTGTTTGTAAAACCTGCATCTCGTTTATTTTGGAACTTAATGATTCCACTCATTACTGGAGGTTTGTTTTGTTTTATCTTGGCTTATCATGGAGATTTTGCTTTGATTGCCCCCTGCACCTTGATTTTTTATGGCTTGGCTTTGGTTAATGGCAGTCGGTATACATTGAATGAAATCAGGTATTTGGGCATTACCGAAATTGTATTGGGTTTGATCTCTTCTTTCAAAATAGGGTATGGTTTATTATTTTGGGCGATTGGTTTTGGCGTATTGCACATTATTTATGGCGCTTTGATGTGGTATCGTTATGAAAGATAAGTCATCAAAATCGTTTTCTGGCGTCTTTTTAAGGTTTTTGGGAGGGGTTTTGAGTAAGTATTTATGAGCATAATTGAAGGTTTAAATAAAGCATTTGAGAATAAGTTTCGGATTGGTACCATGGCTATTTTGGTAGTAAACGATTGGGTGGATTTCAATACTTTGAAAAAACTCCTAAAAGCTACCGATGGTAACCTGGCCAGCCACCTGATTGCTTTAGAAAAAAAAGAATACCTAAAAGTAAAAAAGGAGTTTGTGGGGCGAAAGCCTCGTACTTCTTATAAAGCGACTGAATCGGGTAAGGTGGCGTTTCAGGCACATTTGAACGCCCTGGAAAAACTACTTAAAAATAACTTGGGAGGAGTTGATGGCTCTTCATAAAGATGAATTATATTTTTTTTCAAAATATACTTTGTAATTCAAAGTACTTTTAAATAATTATTTTACTATGCCAACTCATTATATCATTATCAGTGCATTGTTTGCCATATACTTGCTCGTAGCAGGCTGGCACACTTTGCGTAGTTTACGTTCGCCAAGCCGTTGGGCTAATAATTATTGGGTGAAAAGTGCAGAAATACTTTTTTTGTTGCTTGCCCCAGTTTTAGGTTTTTTGCGTTATCAGGAATTCCAAACTACGGGGGAAGTGGTATTTTCACCTACTCATTTACCTACACTCATTGCCTTGGCGGTCTTGGGAGGTGCTAGTTTTTGGGTATCCAGATTTTTTAAGTACCGTACGCCTCCCTGGCTCACTATTTTATTACCCTTGGGGCTTATTCAGGGGTTACTGCTCAACTTAGCACTCATCATTCATTTTGGGGACTATGTACTATTAGGGGCCGCTTTTCCATTATTAGGTTTTGAACTCCTGGCTCCTTTGTTCAATGTATTATTTATCAGCCGAGAGCTTTATCACCAGCATTTGGTGCTGAGAAAACACATCAAAGAGGAACCTATTTACAGTACTAATTACTTAGTATTGGGTCTGTTCTTTCTGATGGATACTTCGTTCTTTACCAAGTTGCGCATTTGCCTGGTGCTGTTTATACCTGCGTTTTTATTCCAAATTATGTTGTTGGTGCTGTGTGGGCAAAGCCCTGATGCCATTGTACAGGTATTTACCGATACCAAAGGCTTTACATTCTCAAGCCCTGGCAGGCGCACCTTGGAAATCTTTACTAGTCTTTTACAATAATTTTTTTTGAATTCATACTTTGTATTTCAAAGTACTTTAAATAAAAATATGCAAAAACAACAAATAATGATCGGATGGGTAGGGCTTAGCTTGCTCTATCACTTTATCTTTTGGGGAGAAAAAATGGGCCTCAATGTAGGACTGTATCAAGCAGTAACCACTTTAATGTTAGTTAAATTGTATCCCTCGGCTTTTAGGTCTAAATCGGTGCAAGTGGCTACGTTATTTACTTGGGTGGCTACCTTTATGATCATTTGGCATAACTCAGCGATCAGCAAATTTGCCTATACTACCTCTTTTGTAGTCATGATTGGGTTTGTGCATCAACCTCGCTTAAACGCGGTTTTTTATGGTTTGTTGCACAGTATGCACGCATTGATGATTACTTTTATACAAGGGGTGCAAGGGGTCGTCGCATTACCCAAAACTTCTCGTTTATTCAACGAAACTACAAGCCGCCTGGCATTACGCCGGGCTCGTTTGGTAGCCATTCCTTTGGTTATTTTTTTGGCGTTCTTTGCCATCTTCCAAATAGCCAACCCAGTATTTCACCAGATGACTACTCAGGGAATACAAGCCTTTGGGCAATGGCTGGGACAGTTTAGCTTCTACATCTCCCCTACCTGGATATTCTTTATGCTTATGGGTTTGTGGGTGTCGGCATTTGCTTTGTTTAACTGGCGCAAAGATGATGTCTTGCTCCTGGAACAGGTGAAGCGCACCCAATTGATCCGAAAAAAACGTATGCCCAAAGATCGTTTGCTGGACTTTCATATGGTAAGCCTCAAAAATGAATACAGAGCTGGGATCATTACTTTTGCGATGGTCAATGCGCTTCTGCTGGTAGTCAATAGTATTGATATTAATTTTCTTTGGATCAACTTTGATTACGGTCGAGCTGGCAACCTTACCAAATTGGTACATCAAGGTACTTATCTACTGATTTTCAGTATTTTACTGGCAATGGGGATCATTTTGTATTTCTTTCGGCAGAATCTCAATTTTTACCCTCAAAACCGTTGGCTGAAGCGGTTGGCTTATGTCTGGATTGTACAAAATGCCATTTTGGTAATATCGGTCGGGCTACGTACCTGGTATTATATAGATGCTACGGGGCTGGCTTATAAACGCATTGGGGTATTGATTTATTTAGGTCTGACCCTGTTTGGTTTGTTTACGATGTATCGCAAGATTGACCGACGCAAGACTACTTTTTATCTTTGGAAAACCAATAGTTGGGCGGTATATACCATGATGATTTTGATGACCTTTGTAAATTGGGATCGGTTGATTGTGAGTTATAACTTTAACTACAATCAGCATACTGGTGAGTTTGTGCTCACTCGTTCGGTACGTACCTTGGACCTGTTAAACAATTATATCCAAAAAATCCCTCCAAAAGAGCGAAAAGCTATTATTCGTACTTATGCCCTTGGAGGAGAACTGCTTGAAATAAGCAAGGAAAATTTTATAGAAGAACGTGCTGACGAATTTTTAGCTGAGCAAAACGGCTATTCCTGGCTTTCCTGGAATTATGGCGATTGGCGTACCAGATGGTATTTATTGGCAAAAGAGAAACGCTCTATGTCTTCTCAGAATTGAGAATTTTCGAACAGATATTTCATAAAAACTCCCGCGAATTTACACGATCGCGGGAGTTTTTTATTGTATTGGAGCATTCAAGTTGGCCTTGAAAGAACAATTGGCTGAATGGCTGGATATATCACTTTAGGTATTCGATTCGTATTCAACCTGTTGCTTATACTGAGAAGGAGTCAGGCCAGTATACTTCTTAAATATTCGGTGAAAAGTTGCTTTGGAATGAAAACCTGACTCATAGGCTACGGTGATTAATTTTAAAGATTGGGCATCACCTTGCTTTATCCGCTCTTTGAAAGCATTTACTTTACAAAGGTTGATGTAATCATAAAAACTAGTAGCAAGCTCTTTATTAAATAACCCAGACAATTGCTTTTCAGTAATGCCCATTTTCTCGGCAATGATACCTACAGAGAGATCTTCTTCTTTATACAATTGCTGCTCTACCACTACTTCGTGAAGTTTTTGCTTAAGCAAAACAACATCTCCTTCTTCAAAGGAGGAGGCTAAATTTAAGCTTGTTGTTTTTTCTTCAACACTGACTGGCTGAACCACATTTGAGGTCAAAGGCATTCCTGTATACTCAGGTATTGTGTGGCGTTTCTTTTTAGCTTGTGTCACCAGTCTTGTAACATAATAAACACTCCAAAAAAGTAATATACCTAATATACTCAGGCTGATCGCAAACCACTTGGTTTGCCACCACGCAGGATGAACAATCACTACTAACTGTGCTTCTTTTTTGCTCCATATCCCGTCGTTGTTAGCTGCTTTTACCCGCAAAGTATACACTCCTGGAGATAAATTCGTGTAGGTTTCAACTGTTCGTTCACCAATGTTTCGCCATTTTTCCTGGTAATTTTCCATCAAAATAGCGTAGGTATTTTTGTGTGGTTGTACATAATTCAACGCTGCAAACCTAAAAGTCAAAACTTTGGCTTGTTCATAAGAAACGGCAATAGTGTCAGTCATTTCAAGAGGGCGTGTCAAGATACCGTCTTTGGTAGCTAATATTGATTGGTTGGCAATTTGAAAATCAGTAAATACCACTGGAGGAGCATAGGTATTTTGTTTCATTTTATGGGGATAAAATAGATTGAATCCATTGGTTCCCCCCATCAACATAGTTTTATCTTTAGTAAATAGGCCACTGTTGGTTAAAAAAACCTCTCCTTGCAAACCATCTTGTTCGTCAAAGTTTTTGAAAGTTTGTTGCTTTTTATCAAATCGGCTAAGCCCTTTATCAGTACTTAACCATAAAAAACCTTGGGCATCTTCTATAATTTTGTGGATTAGATCACTGGGTAGCCCCTGCTTCGTAGTATAATGCTGGAATTGGACTTCCCCCTGGTACACTTTCTTCAAATCTAATTTGTTCAAGCCTTGGTGAGTGCCTATCCATAGTATTTTTTGGGCATCAATGTGTACACTGGTTACATAGTTGCTACTCAAGCTCATCGAGTCCTTGGGTGAAGCCAAATAATTGGTAAAGTGATCATGATGAGGGTCTAAGCGATTTAAACCTCCTCGAGTAGCCAGCCACAAGCTTCCTTTATAATCTTTGGCGATGGAAATCACCGTATTATGACTTAAATTTGTTTTGTTAAAACTGAGCCTTTTGAGATAGTGCTTCAGGAATTTTTTATTTTTTTTATCAAACATCAACAAACCATCTCCTCGAGTGCCTACCCACAACTCGTCGGGAAAAGCAGGATCTTGGTAAAGGGATCCAATGTGGGGAGTCCGAAGTCTCACCCTATCTGTATCTTTTTTACTGACTAAATAATGCTCAAACTTCTTGGTTTTGGGATCATAGTGGTCTAAACCGTGGCCAATGCTACCTATCCAAATTGTGCCATCCAAGTCTTTTAGCAATACATTTACCTCGCTTAAAGCAGTTCCATTCACCGTGGTGGTTGTCGGCTGCAAAGCCTGGAGGGTTCGGGTCTTACGATCAAGACGAGCCAGGCCAATATTGCCTCCTTTGAAACCTACCCAGATATTACCTTCGTCATCTTCACAAAATGAACTTATCTGGCTCTGATTTTCTTCGACGGATGGATAATAATCAAAATTAATAAGATAGGGTTGGAAAGCTCCAACTCCTCGCCGATAAGAGCACAACCAAAGCGTACCGGCCTTGTCTTCAAATATTTGCTGAATATAGGTACCAGCAAGCTTTCGGGGATTGTAAGGGTCAGACGGATATAAGGTAAATTGCCCAGTTTGGGGCTTGAACTGATAAAAGCCTTGCTTGGTTCCTACCCAGTAAGTACCTTGGCGGTCTTGATGTAAACTCCATACCGAATTGGTTTGCAATGCATTTTTATCATGGACATTTGCCGTCCATTGATTGATGATTTTTCCAGCACGGGTGTCAAACTGTAATAATCCACTTGCGACAGTACACAACCACAAAATATGAGGCTTTAAGCGATCGCGAGATAAACTGTAAATCACGTTTTTAAAGTCAATTACGGGTGATTCGTTGGCATGTATCTCAAAATGCTTGGTGTAAGCGCTCTTTTGACGATCAAAATAAAGGAGTCCCCTGTAAGTGCCTACCCACAAACCTTGTTGTTTATCAGGCAAAAAAGTCAATATATTTCCTGGGAAAGTAGGAAGCCTTCTTTTGGGGTCAGGAATAAATGCCCTAAACTTTTGGGTTTTAGGATTAAGATAACCCAAACCACTTCCATATATTCCTAACCATATGTTTCCATTTTCGTCTTCATACAATGCTCTAATATCATTGCCACTAATGCTGGTAGCATCGCCCGCTTTATGCTGATACCTTGTAAACTCACCCGTGGCGGGGTTTAGCCGATTAAGCCCACCACCAAAAGTGCCAATCCATAGGTAGCCTTGTCGATCTTCCAACAATGAAAGTACATAGTTATTGCTCAGGCTGTTTGCGTTACCTGCTTGATTGCGATAGACTTTAAATTGATAACCGTCATATCTGTTGAGTCCATCAGAAGTTCCAAACCAGAGAAATCCTCTGCGATCTTGAATAACGCAATTCACGGTGTTTTGCGAGAGCCCTTGTTTGGTAGTAATATTTGAAAACCGGATGCTTTCGGGAGAAGGTTGAGCACTGATAATAAAGCTTGAAGCTACGATGAAGATAAGGATAGTTAAAAAATATTTCACTTAGAAAACAGTTGAATGTACCTGAATAAACTGGCCACAAAAGCAGTAAAAAATGCTTTTGTGACAGATGGTTAGTTTTTTTAATGACTGGTGAGGATTCAAATCTATTTTATAGCGACGACAAGTTGCAAAATGTTTGGTATAAATCTATCGTTTGTACAGTCTATTTTGAAAATCAGAAAATGATTTGCAATGTGTAACAGCATTGAAATCCCTCACCAATTACCAGGAAATACCCACTCAAATTTTACCCAAACATTCATTTCAATAACGAATATCTATTTTCGTGTGATTAAACCTGAGGTCGCCTCTTTTTCTTTCGATAATACCCACAAATTGTTTCCCATAAGGAGGTAGCTTGAGTAGATCCTGACGTATGCGACGAATCCGGGTATTAAGGTTGTATTGATCCACCTCTCGAAGTTCTTCTTTAGAGAGTA
>DMXI01000457.1 GCA_003483885.1 Microscillaceae bacterium | reverse complement strand
GCGGTTTATCGGGATACCAGCCCTTATAAGTTCTCAAATTTTATAAGAAAGCCCTAAAAATAGCTATACGAACCACCAAATGCCAATGGCTAACAGCTAATGGCCAAGGCTCAAAAGTACTTCCGGATTCAAAATACCCTTGGGGTCAACTGTGGCCTTGATGCTGCGCAGCATTTCGCCAAATAATGGGCTGTGCTGCTGGGCGTAAAATGGCTGGTGGTCTTTGCCTACCGCGTGGTGGTGGGTAATCGTAGCGCCTTCGTCCATCAATACTTGCGAAACCGCAGCCTTGATGGCATCCCACTGCTCGAGTTGGCGACCTTGAGTTCCTTTGGCAATCACGGTGTAATACGGCGCTGGGCCATCAGGGTAAATATGGGTAAAACGGCAAGTAATGGTGCCTTGCCCACAATGGGTTTTGATGGCTTCCAAGGCTTTGGCTTTCAATCGTTTGTGGAAATCGGCAAACTTATCCCAAGGAATGGCGGTCTCGAAAGTTTCTACCACCAAGCCCAAGCGAATGAGTTCATCACGCAGGTAGGGTGCTTGCAAAAAGGAATTTTTCCAGGTATCGGCTTTGGCATCTCTGGTGGACTTTTGGGCTTCAGTTTTGGCCTTCCATTTGCCTTCGTATTTGTCGCAAATTTGTAAGGCTTCGTGCATCCAAGGCGCTACGGAATGATGGTGGGACTCAAACCCGAGAATAACCACGGTAGACTTACCGTCGCCCAAACCATTGCCCAAGGCCTCGAAAGGGTCTACCAAACGGGCATTGCTGGGGTACAAACCCGCTTGCGAAATTTCTCGTACTGCGGCTACGGCTTGCTCAAACTGGGCAAAACGCACCGTTTGGGCCAATTTGTATTGGGGAATGCTTTGCAGACGCATCCAGGCTTCGGTGATAATGCCCAACGTGCCTTCCGAACCTAGCACCAGTCTTTCTTCGCTAGGGCCTGCGCCCGAACTGGGCAAACGACGGGTTTGCATCACACCTTTGGGGGTGACCATCCGCACGCTTTGGACAAAATCGTCGATGTGGGTGTAGAGGGTCGCAAAATGACCGCCCGCTCGAGTGGCAATCCAACCGCCCAAAGTAGAAAATTCAAAACTTTGAGGATAATGACGCAGGGTAACGCCGTAGGGCTTGAGTTGGCGCTCCAAATCAGGACCAAAAATACCGCCTTGGATACGGGCCGAACGAGAAGCAGCATCTACTTCCAGCACTTGGTTGAAATGCTGCATATCTACACTGATGCTCCCGGCAAAACCTGCGGCTCGGGGAGGCTCTACCCCTCCTACCACACTGCTGCCTCCGCCAAACGGAATGAGGGCTACGCCTTGCTCTCCCGCAAATTGCATCAAAGCCAAAATGTCGTCTTCGGTTTTGGGATAGGCTACGTAATCGGGGGCATTGTGAAACTGCAAATGCAAGGCCCGCCACACATCGCGAAAGGCTTGACCAAAACTATGACTGGCCCGCTCGAAGGTATCGTGGGTGGCTATAGCTTCAAATTCCTTAGGCAGGGCAAAACGGGGCGCCGATAAACCTACGTCTTCAATGCTTGGCACTGGTATTTCCTGAAACTCCTTGATCCCCAAACTAAACTGCAACATTTGCTTGATTTGCTGCACAAAGGCGGGTGCCAGGGCAAAATCCTCGTCCCCCCAACCCCAGAATTTTCTTTTTTTGGTCATAGGGTTTAAGTTAATAAATTTTATGGATTAACCTTCGGTTTCCTCGGTTTCTCCAGGTTTGAGGCGGATTTGGTAGATAGGTTTTCCGTTTTTGGCTATTTCTTTTAGATATGGATTAGGTGAATTCTGTATTTCTTCTTGGGTAAGTGGTTGGGATAGATAATATTTTTGAATGTTGAAAGGCTCAGAAACCTCTTCTTTACTAATTGTTTTAAAGTTAATAACCCAGTTGACATCTTGTGTGTAGGCATTAATAATGCTTGTGTTAGAATTAAAAGCAGCCTGTATAAAATTATTTATAGGAGGAAAAAAAGTATGCCTACAACTTGTATCTAACAAAATGGAAGCAGATAGATCAACATCATTAAGATTAGCGTATGTTAAATTTACTTTAAATAGTTTAGCTTCTGTTAGATCAGCCTTTTCTAAATTAGCTTGAACCATCTGCACATTTGATAACATACTACCACTCAATTTAACCCCCTTTAAAATTGAATTATTCAGATTTGCACCATCTAAATTTGATGTACTTAAATCTGCTCCGCTCAAATCTGAATCAAACAAATCTGCATATCGAAAAATTGTATTATTGAGATTTGTGTTCTTAAAAAGGGTTCCTCTTAAATCTGACCTACTTAAATCCACATCACTAATGTTCACATCAATAAAGTGAACCAAAAATAAGTCCGTAAAAGTCAAATATGCTCCCTCTAACACTGAATTATCAAATATTACTCTTCTTAAATCTACTCCAGTCAAGGAGAAATTTATCAACTTTTGAAACTTAAGATTAAGAAAATATAGCTGTTTATCATACGCTCTTAACAATGTGTAAAATTTTTGCCTAGAGCTCTCATCAAGATTACCTATAATATCCCTGTCTTCTTCATCATCAAAAGATAGCTTTAAATTTATTAGAATATTCCAAACACCATAAAAAACGTTTCGACTTTGCTCTCTAGGACTCTTAAACTCGTTTAGAATTTCATTATAGTTGTAATAATACAAAAAATCATGGGCCAAAAGCTCTGGAAAAAACTTGGTGAAGCGTTTAGATAATTTTTCTCTAATTTTATCTGTTTTATCTTGATTTATTAATTCTTTTAAATCGGTCAAAACCTCAGCACTCAGTAGTTTTTGGGAAAACAGTTTAAAAACTTTCTTAAAGAAATCATCTATATCTGTCACTTCAACTAAACTTTTTACATCGCTCCAAATCTTTTCAGCCGTCAAATACTCTTGCAGTGATTTATGGAGGAACTCTACTGCGTAATTCTCTTTATTTTGTATGCTATCATCACTTGCTTTTTTTTGCACTTCCTGAAAGTAAAAACTAACCATCAATGTTTTGATAGATTCTTCATAATTGTCAATATCCCAGTTTTTAGAAAGCTTTCTCAACTCTTGATAATGAATATATTCGTAGGGTGAATGAAATATTTTAATGGCTATATCTTGCAATACTTTTCTTAAATCTACTTTGGTTATGTTCTTTAAAATAGATATTTGTCCTCCATCTGCATATTTACGCTCAATCAATTGATCAAAAAGCTTTTCATAAATTTTAGTTTTGGTATCTTTTTTATCCAATGTTTGGTTTAAGGTAGCAATGATTTTTAGCAAAATAGGTTGCCCTAACAATTCTTTTATGGCTTGGTAAGAATCATCTTCTACATTAAACTCTTCCAGAATATCTTTAGTCAAAGGCGTTTTTTTATTAAAGTTTTGATACTTTGCCAACCATTGTTTTTGTTGGGTCAGATCAAAACTTTCTAATTGTAGCGTAATAGCGTGAGGGTAATCACTGGCTTTGGGTAAGTCGTCCAGTTTGATGTAACCATAGCGGGAGGTTACTATAATACGCAAGTTGGATTTTTCTTTCACTTCGGTTTCATCAATCAGCCGTCGGCAAAAATCGTCAATTTGCTGATCAGTCAATCCTGCGTTCATCTTCAGCTCGTCCAACCCATCTAAAATCAATAAACTTTTATGAAATTCTCGCTTTGGGATATCGGCATCTATTTGCTCTTCTATATAATCCCTCAATGTAGCTAAAGGATTGGTGATCAAATCATTGGTGTCAATGATATTCTTGAGTCTTACAAAATAAAACTTTTGATTGATTGGAGGGTTTTGTTCTTGTACAATATCATAAATGAGTCTTTTGCAAAAAGAAGTTTTTCCTTGCCCTGGGTAACCCAGTAAGAACAACATACGGGTATTCTGCTTTCCTAGATTTAAAGAATCCTTTTTGAGTAGCAATTGGTTCGTGTACTCGTGAATATTTAGATTTGATTCAATTTTTAGAAAACCACTTTGATCTTTATATATCTCTTTTCTCTCTACAATATCTTTACTTATGGAACGATGATAAATTTTAAACTTAGGCTCAATGTAAATTTTATCTAAGGTTACCCCATGTTCATCCCCTAATACATTTTCCAGATATTGCTCCGCTAATTCATTTTCATATTCTATACGGCGCAATAACTTGATTCTTTTCTGGTAAGAATCGTTTTTCAGAAACTCAGTTAACCGAGCAAATTTGGTTTTGCTAGATTCTAACACCTCAAAAAAGTCTACCTCCTGGTGACGAGTAAAGTATTTTTCTAACCGTTGACGGTTTAACTCATCAATATCGTTGGTTTTTGCCCAGTCCAGAAAACGCGTTCTGATTTTTACTACAGTAGGGTCAGCGTTGAAACGGGATACATCAAAAGACTGTGCTTTATAGTTCTCCTTTTTAAAAGAATCTAAAATAGATTTTCGGTACTGTCTGATCGACAAATCATCCTCATTTAATTCCAAATCATACACCACCAATCCTTTAAAAAAGGTATTGGCAGTACTGTACACAATGGCGTGATAAAAAGCTTTGTTAACGTCTTGTATTTCAACAATTTGATCTACAATTACCTCTACTGTTTTCAAAGCCTTGAAATAATTGGAACTACCTGGGATTACAAATTCAGATATTAATCCACCAGCGCCTTGTATTGCTTTTGATACTTTCTTGAGGTTGCGATCAAAGAATGCATTAAAAAACCTTTCATAACCTTTCTCTGGATTTTTAGGTGTTGCCATTATTGAGGAGTTTTGGGATGTCGAAACCTGTCAGGTTTTTTAAACGTCGTCGTAAAACCGAGCTTGCGAGCTCAACGAAGTTAAACCTGACAGGTTTGAGACTCGAATTTACAAAGCTTAATAATACGAAAAAAAGGGGATTTTGGGTAGGGGTATTTCGTTTTTATTCGCGAACAATCTTTTTATGCTTGCGAATGAGTACCGGTAGTAACTTTTCAGGTATTGCGTATTGGGGTAGCCCCTCAGCAAGTTGAAAATGCCCCGAAGAATCGGTGCTATCAGTGACAGTATTGTGTTTAGTTGTAGGAATCTTGCTTGTCATGCTGAATTCTCTAGTAGTTGTCTTTCAAGCAGACTCCTCAACAAGTTCGGAGTGACAAAACCCAAACATCAAGTATTATTTCAATCAACTAATAACCGCAGAACGAAGTTCAAGTTGTAAATACCGATGTATCGGTGCTCTGCCAAAGGCTAATCAGCATTTTATATAAACACACCATCAGTAGCGCAGCAAAGTATCTGAATAAAAACGCGTCTACCTTTCAGCCCCTTCGCGGTGCATTAGGTGACAATACGCTTACTTGAGTGATTACCTTCACTGGTGTATTTTGGCAACCAAAACAGGAGGATTCGGAGTGACAAAATCCGGAATTCTATCATAACCTGAACTTTGCCAAGTTTGTCAACTCAATATCCAAAAGCATCCAATGTTGTGATTGGTAACAGAAAATCCAGGCCCCCTCCCCCGAAAAAAAGAGCGCTTCGTGTAAGGGTCATTCGCATTTATTCGCAGTTTTTGGGGTAGCTTGTAATATACAAGCTTTCGCTCACTTGGCAGGGGCAATTCATAATGATGTAAAAAGCCAGCAACTTGTGGCTCCTACCCTCACAACACGCTGATTATCTGCACCTTACCTCAATAACAATTTGCGTAAACATAATTATTCAACAAAGAATTGCAAAGCACTCGCCCAACAAAAAGCACTATTCGAAGACCGAATTGCACATGTAATTTTAAAGGCAAAATAGGTAGTAACCCCAATAGTAATATCAGTATTTTTTGAGCATTTTTGCGAAAGCAAAACAAAAAACGACAACCAAAATGATAACTTTCAGAGCAACCGGCTTCGCAATCGTGCTTAGCCTACTAACCGCAGTGGTGGGGTATGCCCAGAAAAAGCCACTTAAGATAAAAGTAACCAAGATCGCAAAGAACGTGTACGTACATACTTCCTACAAATATTTGGGGAGTACTAAGTTTCCTTCCAACGGCCTGATTATCAAAACCCGTAAAGGAGTTTGGATCATTGACACCCCCTGGAGCGATGATCAATCTAACCAACTGATTGACTGGGTAAAAAAGAACTTACGCAAACCCATTGCTCAAGTAATTCCTACCCATTCTCAGGAGTACGGATTGGGTGGTATTCGTGCCTTTTTGGCGGCCAAAATCCCGGTAATATCTACCAAGTTAACTGCCAAACGCGCAGTCAAAGATGGTTACCCATCGCCTAAACCTACTTTGCAGAAAAACCAAATGATTGATGCGGGTAATGTCGACATCCAGATTTTTTCTCCTGGTTGGGGTCATACTCCCGACAACATCGTAGTGTATTTGCCTAAGCAAAAACTGTTGTTTGGCGGTGGGTTGATCAAAAGCAAAGTAACCAAGGATTTGGGACACACCAAGGAAGCTCACCTTAAGTATTGGAAACGAGGTTTGCGCACTATTGAAAGCAAATTTTCTCAAGCCGAAATCGTAATTCCTGCTCACCAAGAATGGGGCAACATGGAATTGGTTGAACACACGATGGCTTTGTTAGACAGAAAAATGAATCGTTAATATCGATGGCTACGTGTTATGTAAACAGCGATAACACTGAAAATATCTAGCGATTAACAATTAGTGAAGCTACTCAAGAATGACGAGTAGCTTTTTTTATTTCCAACTAGCAAATGCAACAGTGTTGCACAAATTATCAACACTCAGTTCTTTATTCACAATTCTTTTTCTATCTTAGTTCGAATAAGAGTATGTTTAAACCTTATAATCTGGACTAAAAAAGCGATTGATCAACGCTAATTTTAGCATTTTTTTCGTCAATAGCTTGGGCTATTCACTCTAAAAAGTGCTGCGTTATCACTAATCATTCATCTTTTTTATCCTCGAAGACAAAATTTAAACATACTCTAATCAGGAACCAACAAGTTTAAAATTTATAAAAATATGCAACTAAAACTCGTTTCAATCCCTCTTATGTTATAAGCAACCATCTCGATATTTAAGATCAACAGACATCCCAACATTTTGTAATACAACACTAAGAACATCGTCAAAAGCTTCAGGAAGCTCGAAGTAAAGCTTCCAAATTTTCAACCGATTAACCCATTAGTAAACCAAATTACTATAATCATGACTAAAGCTTTATCGAGAGTTTTTCTCACTTTTTTATTGATGGGGGCAAGTATACTTACTTACGCCCAAGTTACCCCGCTTTGGATTAGCACTCCTGCTATTTCACCCGACGGCAAAACCATTGTGTTTAGCTATAAAGGTGATTTATACAAGGTGCCAGCGCAGGGTGGAAATGCTACGCCGCTAACCCTACACCAGGGGCACGATATGAACCCGGTTTGGTCTAAGGATGGCAAGCAAATCGCTTTTATATCAGATCGCTATGGCAACTTTGATATTTATTTAATTGCGGCTCAGGGTGGTCAACCCAAACGTTTGACTTACCACTCTTCGCGCGATGTTCCCAGTAGCTTTACGCCCGATGGCAAATCTATTTTGTTTTATGCCAGTCGTTTAGACAACGCCCAAAACGCGATGTTCCCCTCTGGTGCTATGTCGGAGCTTTACAAAGTATCGGTAAATGGTGGCAAGCCTAGTCAGGTACTGACTACTCCAGCTTTGTATGCCAACTACGACAAATCAGGTAAAATAATGGTTTTTCAGGATCGCAAAGGTTTTGAAGACAATCGCCGTAAGCACCACACCTCTTCGGTTACCCGTGACATTTGGAGCTATGAGCCTGCGTCTAATAAATTTACCCAATTGACCGATTATAAAGGTGAGGATTTGAACCCGGTGATTTCGCCCGACGGAAAAACGGTGACTTTTTTGAGTGAAGAGAAAGGCAATATCAATGTATTTGAAATGAATTTGAGCAATCGTCAGAAAAAGCAATTGACCAAGTTTAGCACTCATCCAGTACGTGACCTTACCCGTGCCGATAACGGAGCCCTTTGTTTCCGTTACAATGGAGAAATTTATACTCAAGCTAAAGGAGGTTCTCCCAAAAAGGTAGCCATCAAGATTTTTGCTGAAAACCGCTACAACGAAGAAGAAATCACTTCTATCAACCGTGGAGCTACCGATATGGCGGTATCGCCCAATGGCAAAGAAGTGGCTTTTGTAGTACGTGGTGAGGTATTCGTGGCCTCTATCAATGGTGGAACTACCAAGCGTGTAACCAATACTTCGGAGCAAGAACGTAACATTAGCTTTAGTCCTGATGGTCGCTCTATTTTGTATGCTGGCGAACGCAATGGTAGCTGGAATATTTACCAGACTTCGCTTACACGTAAAGAAGAGAAGTATTTCTTTAGCTCTACCGTATTGAAGGAAACCCCAGTATTGGAATCTAACAAAGAGACTTTTGACCCTAAGTATTCGCCTGATGGCAAAGAAGTAGCCTTTTTGGAAGAAAGAACTACGCTACGCGTAATCAACTTGGCCAGCAAAAAAGTGCGCACGATCGTACCTGGCGATAAAAACTATTCTTACAGCGATGGAGACCAATACTATGACTGGTCGCCCGATGGTAAGTGGTTTTTGGTAGATTTTCTTCCTCCGCGTCAGTGGATTGGCGAAGTAGGTTTGGTAAGCTCTCAGGGTGGTAAGATTCATAATTTGACCCAAAGTGGCTACTCCGATGGTGGTGGTACCTGGGCCATGGGTGGCAAAATGATGATGTATTACACCGACCGAAACGGCATGCGTAGTCAGGCCAGTTGGGGAAGCCAAATGGATATTTATGCGATGTTCTTTACCAAAGATGCCTACGATAAGTTCCGCTTGAGTAAAGAAGATTATGAGCTTTTGAAAGAGCGTGAAAAAGATGCTAAAAAAGCGGCCAAGAAAACAGGTAAAAAAGACGACAAAGCCAAAAAAGGCAAAGGAGGTAAAAAAGGCCTTAAGCCAATTAAGATTGAATTGGAAGGTATCCAGGATCGTAAAGCGCGTTTAACTATCCACTCTTCTAACCTTAGCTCGGCTTTGGTATCTAAAGATGGTAAGAAGCTGTATTATATGGCTCGTTTTGAGCGCGGATACAACCTTTGGGTAACTGACCTTCGCACCCGCTCTACTCGAGTATTGGCCAAGATGAATGCTCGCGGGGGTGGAATGACTTGGGATAAAGACCAGAAAAACATTTTTATGTTGTCTTCGGGTAGAATTGCCAAAATTAACCCCAAATCGGGTAAGCGCAAAACGATCCGTTTCAACGGTGAAATGACTTTGAACAAAACCAAAGAGCGTGATTATATGTTTGAGCATATGTGGCGTCAGGTACAGAAGAAGTTCTATGTAAAAGATTTGCACAAAATCGACTGGAATGGATTGAGAAGCTCTTATGCTAAGTTTTTGCCACACATCAACAACAACTACGACTATGCTGATATGATGAGTGAGTTGTTGGGTGAATTGAACGCTTCGCACACGGGATGCTTTTACCGCCATAGAGCCAAAAATGGTGATGCTACTGCGACCCTTGGTTTATATTACGACAATAACTACTCAGGTAACGGCCTTAAGATTGCAGAAGTAATGAAGGGCAGTCCGGTAGACAAAAAGGATTCTAAAATAAAGGCTGGAGTAATCATTGAAAAAATCGATGGCATTGATCTTAAGTCGGATGTCAATCCTTATAAATTATTGAACCGCAAGCGTGGCAAGTTTACTTTGCTTTCGTTGTACGATCCCAAAACCAAAAAACGCTGGGAAGAAACTACTAAACCTATTAGTAACGGGCGAGAATACCAGTTGCGTTACAAAAGATGGGTTACCAAAATGGAAAAAATGGTAGATAAGCTTTCTAACGGCAAGGTAGGATATGTACACGTGCGAGGAATGAATGAGTCAAGTTTCCGCAAAGTATACGAAGATGCCTTGGGTAAACACGCCCAAAAACAAGCCTTGATTGTAGATACCCGTTTCAACGGAGGTGGTTGGTTACACGATGATTTGGCTACTTTCCTGAATGGTAAAAAGTACATTGAGTTTGTACCTCGTGGACAAAACCTGGGTACGGAGCCTCAGTTTAAATGGACCAAACCTTCGGTAGTAGTGATGGGAGAAGCCAACTATTCGGATGCCCACATGTTCCCTTTTACTTACAAAACATTGGGTATCGGTAAATTGGTAGGTATGCCAGTTCCAGGTACAGGTACCGCTGTTTGGTGGGAGAATTTACAGGACCGCTCCTTGGTATTTGGTATTCCACAGGTAGGAATGCGCGTAAACGATGGTACTTTCTTAGAAAACAAGCAATTGGAGCCAGATATTAAAGTACGTAACGATTACGCCAAGGTAAGCAAAGGTGAAGATCAGCAGATTCAAGCCGCAGTAAAAGAAATGCTGAAGCAGGTAGAAGCCAATCAAGCTGGTAAAAAGAATAAATAAGGATTTGATTATTAATCTACATCTTTAAATAATTACATTCAAGCACAGGATTTTGCATCCTGTGCTTTTTTTATGCTTCAAATATTTTGATTCTTGCGTTGGTGTAAGTTATTTGAAGTCTTAGTAATACATATAGCGTAGTGAATTGAGATTAACTTATCAGTAAAACCGCGTTACAAATTGAAAATCCTCGGTTTATCGGGACGATCCCAAAAAGGATACTCATTGCAAATGAGCACCAGAAATCATTATGGATGTCTCATCATTCATAATTTATAATTCATAATTATTAACCAATGATCGCATTTCTGATTTTTTTACCGTTTGTACTCACATTTGCCTTGTTGGGTGTGTATATCGAGCGCAAAGTATCGGCTTTTATCCAAGATCGCCTGGGGCCAATGGAGGTTGGACCAATGGGCTTGCTCCAAACCTTGGCCGATATCCTTAAATTGATTCAGAAAGAAGACATTGTTCCGCTCGAAGCCGATAAAAAGGTCTTTAAAATAGCTCCCATCATTATTTTTGTAGCAGTATTTGCCGGTTTTGCCGCCATTCCTTTTGCGCCCGAGTTGGTAGGCTCTGGGGCTACTGTCGGGTTGTTGTACGTATTGGCTATAGTATCGCTCGATGTCATTGGTATTTTAATGGCTGGTTGGGCCTCTAATAGTAAATACCCTCTGCTAGGCGCTATGCGTTCGGTTGCACAAATTATTTCTTACGAAATTCCAGTTGGCCTTACCATTTTGGCGGTGGTTATGACTACCCAAACCCTGGATTTACAAGATATGAGTTTCCAGCAAGGCATTTGGGTCAATAGTCACCCAGTGCATGGGCAAGCGGTCAACTACTTGTTTGGCATCAAAGCTTTGGGAATAGATGTGACCCAATGGGGTGGTTTTTTTAGCTGGAACATTTTACGCTCCCCTATTCTCTTCATTGCTTTTATTATATTTTTTATTGGCACCCTGGCCGAATCCAATCGTGCTCCTTTCGACATCCCCGAAGCTGAGTCAGAACTTATTGCGGGTTTTCATACCGAGTATTCGGGTATCCGCTTTGCGATGATGATGCTGGCCGAATATGCGATGATGCTATTGGTGAGCTTCTTGGGCGTTATCCTGTTTTTAGGAAGCTGGAATACTCCTTTGCCTAATATAGGTCCAGTAGCTCTGGCCGATTGGACCAGTGGCGCTCCTGGCACTATTTACGGCTACATTAGTGGGGCTTTTTGGTTGCTTTCTAAAACTTTTCTGCTGGTATTTATCCAAATGTGGATACGCTGGACATACCCTCGCCTACGGGTAGATCAATTGATGTATCTATGTTGGAAAGTCCTCATTCCTTTCTCTATTGCCATTGTACTCATCGCCGGCATATGGCGTTTGTGGATGGTTTAACGAATGATAAATTATGAATTGATCAATTATAATTTCAATAGTCAATGATTAGTGATTGATTTTTTATTGTTCTATTTCCGCTTCGCTTATTGCCCCGATGAAAAGTCAGCTCACAGCTCGTGATTTATTGGAGGATTTACAATTGATTCCTTTGGTTACGCTCAGAATATCATATTCCGCAGTGCATTACAGAACAATCGTATAATTGATGCTTTTGCTTTCCTATTTGCAAAATGCTGTCTTGAACACAGCCGAAGGTGTAACATCCAAGGGATTAAGCATCCCCCACTGATCGCTCGCCATTAAAAATTCCTCATTGACCTTTAAGGACATTGATCATTCATCACTAACCACCACAAATTCATTAATCACTAACCATTAAAAATTCATAATTCATCAATTCATAACTCATAATTGATAAACACTTCCAGAGCAACGGAATATTTCATATATTTATAAATCATTACTTAAATATTACGGAATTGTTACCAATAAAATTAATACGTCAAAGAATCTAACCATTTATATTCAATGAACGCCATTCCCATTTTACCAAATAACACCATTACCCTATGGCAAAAACAGTTTTTGACTGTACTGGGTGGATTTGAAAAATACGCTCAGCGGCTATTTACTTTTGAAGACGAAGAAGATGTACACCAGGCACGGGTATCGTTGCGTACCATCACCACTTTTACTGGTTTTCTGCGCTCCTCCCCTCACAAAAACCTAGATATGGAGTTGCTTCATTACTTGCATACGCGCTCTCGTTTGATTTTGAAAACCTTGGGTAAGGTGCGAGATTTTGATGTAATGGTAGGCCACGTAAAGGATATCAATCAAGATAAGCTTAACCTGGAGCGACTGAACCACGTGCTGGAACTCGAGCGACAAATGGCTCGGATTGAGTTGGAGCTAAACTTACCTAAACTATTAGACAGCC
This sequence comes from Microscillaceae bacterium, assembly GCA_003483885.1. Lineage (GTDB taxonomy): Bacteria > Bacteroidota > Bacteroidia > Cytophagales > Microscillaceae > Microscilla. Next base: position 7,910 of record DMXI01000457.1, on the reverse strand, counting down.
AATTCTTTGAATTATGGCAAACTTTTATTCAGGTGTATTTGCCATTACACTTACAACACCTCCACACCAAACGACATTTCAAGAAATTACATAAGAAGTTTGAGAATCGTTATTTGACTTATTTGGCCCATCACGAGATTAATGGAGCAGCACATTTGCGTACTTTCGAGGCTTTGCACGATGTACGCCTGATTACCAAAAACCTGCGCTATGCTTACAATTACCTGGAGTTTGCCCTGGATGACGAAACCCAGGAAAGTGCTAAAGCCAAGGTAAAAATGTACAAAAAAATACAGGAGCAGTTGGGCCTGATGAACGATTATACCAACCTAAGGGAAAAGCTTAAGCAAATGCTAGAAGATTACCCTTATTTGGTGAATAAAGATACCCTTGCTTTTAGAGATCGACTCAACAAAAAACTCACGAAAAATCTGAAGTCTATTGTTTTGCCATCGTTGGACGAATTGTAGCCTTCGTTATACATGGCAGATGCTCTCTAAAGTTATTATTTTTTATACGCTTGTCAATAAGAAGATATAGCAAAAAACAAGGATTATTGATTTTATACAAAATTCTGATTTACAATTACTAACATATTTTTTCATCGATTAAGTGATTTTAAACCAAATATTTGAACAATTTTTGCTACAAAACTCAAAATAAAATTTTTAGAATTTTTCTAAGAAAAAATTTGCATATTTAAACAAAACCTATAACTTTGTAATCAAGAAATCGAGGTAATAAATTCATTATTCGTCACCATTATGAAGGCATTACCTAAAATATTATCATTCAATTGTTTAGTGAGGTTTGGGTTGTGAAGGATGACCTGTCTGAAAAGGTAAAATGGTCACCTCGGTGAGTTTTCGGGTCGCTGCTAAATAGAGTTTGATTTGATTGGTAGTTTATAATTATGTGTAAGACCTGACGTGGGGCATAAAAGCGCAAAACCCGCAACAGGCAAACTACTGACTTTGAGCGTGATAGCCGCACATTCGAAACGAGAGCTCGCAAGGCGAACTACAGCAACATCACTCCCAATTGACTTCGTTAGATATTTAATGATATACTTGCCACCCCTACTTTCCCTGAGTAGGGGTTTTTTATTGTCTTTTCAGTACAACTAATTTACAGCTACAGTGAACTCTTATTAAATGGGTTTTCACCTATAATCAATACCTTTCCCAAAAGCCAAACAAGTCAATACTGAAAACAGCTACAAAAGGTTTCAAAAATTATAGCTTTTTTTCTGGAAAAACTTGCATTTTATTCACAAAATATCTAACATTGAACATCATAGCTGGTTGAAGGTAAAAAGGCTCGGGACATTAAGGTTGCGGGCTTTTTTTATTTGTAGGCATTCCAATCCTCTAACTATTCTCATTTACGACTCTTCTATCAAGTTTTCCTCTGCTTCAACTTTTCAATCGTACTATACGGTTGTTTTTGTAAGCAATAGCTTATCTTTTATTAAATATATAGTATTGCCCTTTTCTACTCCGCCATTAATAATCAATAATTAGTTCTATATTTGTAGGATTTTGATATGTAATTTCACAATTTCTTTAGGACATATCTAAACATTACCCACTAAAGAAATCACAACATTCATCTAATCAGAAAAATATGAGAAAACGTTTTATAAACGCTTGCCTGGCGCTGATGATCGCCGGAATGTGGAGCTGTGGAGGTGGCAACAAAGCAACCGAAAATGACGAGAAGCAAGATACCGCACAAACTACTGCTAACAATGCTGGTAATAAGGAAGCTACTGGCATTGCCACTAAGGTGAAAGATTACCAAACCGTAAAGCTTACGACTGACTTGTCTCAATTGAGCGACAAAGAAAAACAAATGTTGCCTTTGATGATTGAGGCTGCCAAAATTATGGATGAGTTGTTTTGGTTACAGGCCTATGGCGACAAAAATGCATTATTGAGCAAAACCCAAGATGACGCTACCAAACGATACATAGAAATTAACTACGGTCCTTGGGATCGTTTAGATGGCAACAAGCCTTTTGTAGAGGGGGTAGGCGAAAAGCCTAAGGGTGCCCAGTTTTACCCTGCCGACATGACCAAAGAGGAGTACGAAAAACTGGATAATAAAGACAAAGGTAGTCTATACACTATCATTCGTCGCAAAGAAGATAAGTCGTTGGAAGTAGTGCCTTACAGCGACATGTACAACGAAAGATTGACCAAAGCAGCCGAATTACTCAAAAAAGCGGCTGAACTAGCTGAAAACGAAAGCCTGAAAAAGTACTTAAATCTACGCGCTGAGGCTTTCTTAAACAACCAATACAAGGCCAGTGATATGGCTTGGATGGATTTGAAAGACAATGGATTGGATTTGATCATTGGCCCGATAGAAAACTACGAAGATGCTTTAAATGGTGCCAAAGCCGCTTTTGAAGCTTATGTATTGGTAAAAGACAAAGCCTGGAGCGAAAAACTGGCCCGTTATGCCAAGCTATTACCCGATTTGCAAAAAGGTATTCCAGTAGAAGATAAGTATAAAAAAGAAACGCCTGGTTCTAACTCTCAGTTGGCGGCCTTTGATGTCATTTACTACGCAGGAGATTGCAACGCGGGTAGCAAAACCATTGCGGTAAACCTCCCCAACGATGAAGGCATTCAGTTGGAAAAAGGTACGCGCCGCTCTCAATTGAAAAACACGATGAAGGCTAAGTTTGATAACATTTTATTACCTATCAGCAAAACCTTAATTGCTGAAGATCAACGAGCCAACGTAACTTTTGATGCATTCTTCCAAAACGTGATGTTCCACGAAGTAGCCCACGGTTTGGGTATCAAAAATACTATTACGGGAAAAGGTCTGGTAAGAAAGGCACTGGGCAATACCGCTTCGGCTATTGAAGAAGGCAAAGCTGATATTTTGGGCTTGTATATGGTTACCAAACTACGCGAAATGAAAGAATTGACCGAAGGCAACCTAAACGATAACTACGTGAGTTTCCTGGCGAGTATTTTCCGTTCGGTACGTTTTGGGGCTACCAGCAGCCACGGGAAAGCCAATATGGTTTGTTTCAATTTTTTCCAAAAAATGGGTGCTTTTACGCGCAGCGAAAATGGCTCTTATAAGGTGGACTTTGAGAAATTCCCCGAAGCAGTCAAAGGTTTGACCAACAAACTTTTGACCTTACAAGGCGAAGGTGATTATGACGCTACCAAAAAGTTTTTGGACGAAATGGCCAAGGTATCGGAGCAATTGCAAAAAGATTTGGATCGTTTGCAATCGGCTGGCATTCCAAAAGACATTGTATTTGAGCAAGGGCTGGAAGCGTTGGGCTTGACTGCTCAATAAAATGATAAATGCTCAACGGTAAATGGTTAATTTATTGTTGCTGGCTAACATTATCAATCAAAGTCGCTGGAGTATTTCAGCGACTTTTTTTGGTTGTGTCAAGCCTTATCTACTGCTATTTTCTCCAGCAATACTTCGTGGGAGTTGTCACAAAAAGGACCTTTTTTAGAAATTTTACAATTACAAAACTTAACTGTCCCATCGCGTTTGGCTTCAAACAATACCGGTTTTTGTTTGCTGCCATGATGTGAGCCATCACAAAAGGGTTGCGATTGACTTTTGCCACAAGCACACCACAAATACTTTTCTCCTTTTTTTACCGACACCATTGTAGGCTCAGGGGTAGTAGTATCTTGATGGGCATATCCAGAAGCCAATTCACTTTGCTCGTCTTTGGATTTTACGAAGGGATATAAATAGGCAGCTGCCCAGGCATCTTGGGTGGGGCGAGGCAAACCATACTTGGTAGGGAAACTATCGCGAAAAATGGCTGTTCCAAACAATTGATCCCAAATGGAAAACATATTGCCAAAGTTGTGGTTAGGCTCCCCTCCTTCTAGTTTAGAAGTACCGTGATGTTTATGATGAAAAGCGGGAGTAATAATAATGCGCTCGAGCATTTTTACAATGGGTCTTAGCAAACGATTTTTGTATAGTGGCTTATCCCACTTAACGGTACTATGCGAGCTAATGATGACCATTTGCTTCAGAATCACCCCTAATATCAGCGCTTTCCACCCTCCCAGAAAAGTTACCACGCCTATCCACCAAATATTGGGCATTAAGAGAAAATACAAAGCTGCATTGCGATAAGACACAAAATATCCCATTTCTTCAGCTTGGTGGTGGGCTCGATGTAATTTCCACAAAAATGGATACTCGTGGGCCGAGCGATGATACCAATACTGAAGCAAGTCATCTATCAATAGGTAAAACACCAACGCTACTCCCAAGTTCCAGTCAGCCATCCATTGGGCATAACCAGGCAGCAAGTAATGTCCTGCCTGAAAAATAACCCATACAATCAAGGGGTGAATCAAAGTAGACAAAGCCAAAAAACTCCCTGCTTCTTGTATCCAGTCGTCAGAAGTACGCCTTGACTTTTTGAGAAACCCGGCAAAAGTTTCAATCAGGCCAAACAGTATCAGAGTTCCGATGACCACATAGGCATCTAAATGCTTGATTTTGAGTATTTCATGTAACATAATTCTGGGTTTTGATTACATCACAAAACTAGAAAGCCTTACCCAGAAAAAAGTTTACACATGTTAATTATCCAGTCCTTTTTCGGACTCCTGGCGTCGTTTGATAATGCGGGAAAGTGAAACAGGGGTAATCCCCAAGTAATTGGCAATATGCTTATTAAAAGCGGTTTGGAAAAACTGCGGGCTACGTTTAAGCAAGGCTTCATAACGTTCCTCGGGTGTCATATACACCAGCGACTCTACCCGAAAAAGCAAGGTTTGGAGGTTTTCTTTGAGTCCTTCAATATAAATTCTGGCCACGTTGAGCATTTCACTGCTTAGCTGTTCCATTTGAGGGAAATGAAACAACAGCAAATGGGTTTCCAGGATTGCCTCAAAGGTGTATTTGGTAGCTACTCCTTCAAACATGGTATCTGGTGCTCCAGTAAGGGTGTGTTCTGGGCGCAAAAACAGGTTTTTCTCTTCTCCCTTTTGGGTGTAAATGTAACCTCTGACCATTCCTTTAAGAATAAAAAAAGTTCGATTACTTCGCTCCCCTTTATTGATAATTATTTCACGGTTAGCGCACTTCCTATATTCTCCTAATAACCATAGCTGATCCAGCTCCGGTGTGGTCAAAAATGGAAAAGTATTGGCCATAATGGCAATAATTTCTTCTTTAGTCAAAACTTTGGGAAATTGATAAGCTCAGCTAAAGTAATACTATTTTCAGGACTCTTCTCTCTGGGTTTCACCATTTCACTAAAAAAAGAAACCAGTAATAGCAATCATTTATCACTGGCTTGTCACTAATAAAAAGGTTACTTAACGAAACCTAAAGCCTTCGGGTGCCTTGGTAGAAAGTTTCTTGTGATAAGGAGAAATGTATAGAAACCCTAATGATTTTTTCCGGCCACTAAATATTTCATACTTATCAATCATCCCACCTATGTTTTCACTACTAAAAGATCCCTTGCGTTGCCAGGTAATAGTTTTCCCATCCTCGGTTACCAATTGGCTCAGGTACATGTCATTTGCAGGAATACCATTTACTGGGATTGGGTTCGTTACTTCCCAGCCAAATTTCCCTGTTCCTTCTGGTATTTCGTCATAATGCCCTGCCTGGTCATTATTTGCAATGCCCGTAAGTACCAAATCAGCCAATACTTGAGGGGCATCCCAAGCCCAATCAGGCATTTCATCTTCACTTATTACATATTTGGTGTTATAGTTACCAGTCTTGTAATGCAACTCTTGTTGGGTTGTATCCAAGTCCTTTACCCTTTTTACATCCAGAGGAGCCTCTTTAAAAAGCATCTTCACCGTAAGAATCGTATGCAAATAATTATACAGGTTTTTAAATTGCACTTCATTAAAAACTGGTAATTCGTACAGGTTAATATGCTCTTTTAGCTTTTCCAGATTAAATGGTTCTTGATTGGTAGCAATGATTAAAGAACTGGCAAACATAGATTTTGCTAAATCCCGTTCCAGCGCATTTTTTATGATGTACAAAAGCATGTCAGCCCCTGCTTCTATATCTTGCATACCGTTTGGGAAAATCGCAGGTGTTAAAATTTCTTTTAACTTCTCATCTATTACAGATACCTTTTTCTTCTTTTTAAAAAAGCCAAACATTTTTCGTTGTAAGTTTTGATTATGTTAAGTTATAATATTTTATCTACGATAACTGCTCCCGTTGCCAAAGGTATACATAAACCGAACCCCAAAGGTGCGTAAATCTTTGATGCCAGTACTCACCAAAAACAAGTGGATGTTTCCAGTACCTGACCCAATAAAGAATCTAAATCCACCATTGAAGTAAAAACCCTCCATCTGTTTTAGGTTAGTAATCCGTAACCCCGTGGGACTGTTAGGATCCAAGTCAAAAGTAGATTCTCGAGGATCTATCAAGTTAAGGTTAGAAAATTGATACCCCAGACCAAAGAAACCTCCAAAAGGATTGCTGGCATCATGGGTGGCACCAGCTCCAAAGTTAAAATTGATCACAAACGGAAGTTCATAGGCCAGGTTCTGCTCGTTGCCCTCTTCGTCGGGGTATTTCCCGGTAAGCAAACTCAGGTACAATGCCATAGACAAGCTTTGCTCCCGTCCCATCATAAGATTAAGCCTGGGCGAAAAAGTCAACCCAAAATATTCTTCCGAAAAATTTTTAAACAAGTCATCGGTATAGCGTGGAAAAACACCTACCGCTCCTACACTGTACATCATTTCGGCTGAAGAATAATATGAACGCCTCCTACGTCGCTGGGCTTCTGCGTCTACTGTCACCACAGTTACCAATACCCACCCGATTAGCAAAGAACAAAGGGCATTGGTGAATGTAAATTTTTTCATAAGTCAATCAATGTTTTTAAGTTAGTTGAACTATCTACAATTATATACCTAAAAACCTTCTTTGACTTGGACAAATCAATCAAAGTTTTTGACAAAGTGGTCAAATCAAAAAACACTCACCAAATTTTTAAAAAGTATCCTCCAAAAAGATAAAACAATTGATCAATCAAACAGAATGCATATAGGGTATATCCAAATTTTATTAGGGAATAATATTTTTGCAAAAAAACATGAAAAAAATATTCTCCAAATACCCATAGCCATTTAATAGGTTTTGCCAATGATTATTCTATAGGACAAAATGGTTACTTCTGTCCCATCGCTTATACTGAAACAAACACCATATTTTCTATTTTCTGTTTTGCACAAATCAACGATAAGATTGTACTCCTCTAGGCTTATTGGTTAACCTAATTTCTATTTTTTTGTGTAACTTTGTTTCACTCACAAGTGATTGATCTCACTCGAGTGTCAATTCACTTCTATCCAAGTTCTCAAAACAAAACAAGCAATTCCAATGGCGTTAGTAGAAATGGTTATGCCCAAAATGGGCGAAAGTGTAATGGAAGGTACCATTTTGCAATGGCTCAAAGCTGTAGGCGAAGAAATAGAGGAAGATGAGCCAGTGCTTGAGGTAGCAACTGACAAAGTAGACACCGAGGTGCCTGCTACCCATGCAGGTGTTTTGAAAGAAATTTTAGCCCAGGAAGGTGACGTAGTACAAGTGGGTCAACCCATCGCTATTATTAGCACTGATGGAGACGCTCCAGAAGCAACTCCTGCCGCCCAACCTGAAACTGCTCCAGCTACTGTAGCTGCCATAGAGCAAACCATCACCGAAGCCCAAACGGTTACTTCTTCTGCCAATGGCAGTACTGCTAACGGAAACAATGGTGCACAAAAACTGAACACCCCAGTCTCTGGTCGCTTCTACTCCCCTCTGGTATTAAACATCGCCAAAACCGAGGGTATCCCTATGCAGGAACTTGAATACGTGCCAGGTACTGGTGTGGATAACCGAGTAACTAAAAAAGATATTTT
>DMXI01000047.1 GCA_003483885.1 Microscillaceae bacterium | reverse complement strand
TTTTTTGCTTCGTTTTTTTGGCTACAGAAAAAAATGAAGGGCTACTGAGGCTGTAAGTACTTGATTTTTAAGCGCATACTTCACTGATTAAGGAGTATAAATTCAAAAAATTAAGCGTAATTATAAATTGTTAAGTTGACACCAATGCGGTAGAACCGGGATTTTCAACTTCCTTTGGTTTTTATCAGATCAACCAAGCTCCTCCTAACTACACAACCTTCCCACAAGCTCGCTCAACACTTCTCAAGTATTGCTGTCCAAGGAGGGAAGTTACTCGCGGTAACTTCTCCGCGACTGTTTCTCCCTTTCGGACGACCACATTCGGGGAACTGACCAACGGGAGCTCAACGAAGTTAATGTGGGGCGAGAGGGGGCTTTTGATAGTATTTCACAACGCCCATTTTTATTACAGAACTCAAAAGGTTATGCAGTAACCTAAGCTTCTGTCAATTTTTAAAATACTGAATAGCTCTAAAAGCACGAGGAACTTTAAACCGCAGAAGGCTTGTCTTCAAGTTGTAAATGCCGATATATAGGCGCTCAAAGAAGTTAATTCTGAATACTCTGCCTAACACCCTTCCGACCTTTGTCAAATATAGAACCTTTAGACAATTGACTTATGAGCTTTTTTGCTGAAAAAAGAAAAAACTGAATGAAAAATAGCGTATGCTCAATACCCCAAACGATAATACGACCAGTGCAGCGTAGGCTCAAACCCTAGTTTTAAGGCCAAATGATAAGAGCCCGTATTCTCAAGGCGGCAAGACCAGATGGGTTCGTAATGATGCTCCAGGCAATGATCAATCAATACCGCACAAACCTGCTTGGCCAGTCCCTTTCCCCGAAAACGCTCCACCGTTTCTATGCCTATTTCCAGTTGATGCTCATGTACAAAAGAAGCATAGGCTGTAGCTGCCAGGTCACCGTCATACAGTACGCTAAAGCCTATGCCATTTTCATAAAAACTATCCACATCATCCCAAAAGTACTGGGGAACCACGCTGCCTTGCATAGCTGCATAAAGTTGCTGGTCGGTGCGCACAACTTCCCCTTTTGGGTGAGGGGTAAGTTTCATTTGTAGGTATTTGGTTTTGTCAAAGGCAAAGTTGACCCGGGTATTGAGCACCACACCCGCTGACTGATTGGGAATACTATCGGCTGATGTTACCATATGCTCTCCAAACAGGGCCTGTAATACTTTGTCCCAACCTTTAGGATAGGCCTGCATCCATTCGTAGCTTTGGCGGGTTTGATGGGTATTGAGGCAATAGGCTCGAAACCAATCGTTAAAAGCAGTAATCTGGCTATTGCCCGCCAGCAGCGACATGCCATAGGGGTGCAATACATAACAGACCTCAGGGCTATCAGAGTTATCTACATAAATTTTACCTGTGACATGCTGCTCTACTACCGAGCGGGCAAACAAATTATTAATTTCAATGGGATGAATCAGACCAGCAACTTTCTGGTAATCAGTAGGTGGAAGTAAAATCATGCGATTGTATTTAATGGAGTAATAACATCTATGTTACGCTTAAACCCCACCAGATGCGACAAGCTAAGATGAAATCTCTACTTGAGCCATTTCCCAGCCTACGATCGCTTTTTTGCGGGCTGGATCCCAATGATAATTGCCCAGTTTTCCCTCTTTACGAATCACCCGATGGCAGGGAATCAAATAAGCTATAGGATTGCTACCTACTGCCGAACCCACCGCGCGATTGGCTTTAGGGTTGCCAATCGCGGTCGCGATCTGCTGATAAGTAGTCACGGCCCCCATGGGTATTTTCAATAACGCCTCCCATACCTTTACCTGAAAATTGGTACCTTGTACCAGTACTTGCAACCGTTGTTTTTGCAATTGAGACACTTGTTGAGGGGTAAAAATTTGAGCTACCAAAGGTTGAGTATAAGCCGGGTCGTGTATCAGCTTGGCAAAAGCCCATTTCTTTGCAAACTGTTCATATTCTGTACGTTGCTGAGCTTCGTCTACAAAGGCCATCCCACAAATGCCTCGTTCGGTGGCAGCCATAAAACATAACCCAAAAGGAGTGACATGGTACCCATACCGAATATTCAAGCCTTTGCCCGACGATTTATATTGCTGAGGGGTAACCGCCTCCAGGGTAACAAACAAATCATACACCCTGGATTGACTCGATAGTCCGGCTTCTTCGGCCATTGCCAGTACATTGGGTATTTCGGTTATTTTTCCCTGCAAATGATTCAAAGTCAGGTATTTCAAAAACTTTTTGGGACTTACCCCGGCCCAGTCGGTAAACATGCGCTGAAAGTGAAAAGGAGACAAGTGCACTTTTTCAGCTACTTGATCCAGACTGGGTTGGTCTTTGAAATGCTCCGTCAAGTACTCAATGGCAGTTTTAATGCGTTCGTAATTCAAGGCATCCTGTGGGTGATTAAATAGACTCATCGTTTGAAAATGATTGTTGATTATATACACAAAAGTACAAGAAGCAAGCACCAGCCTCAACCTGAAACTTGCGCAGATAATTACCTTCCTAAATCTTTCTTTTGAAATCTCCGTAAATAATGTTAATTAACATCTTACAAATAAGTAATCTATCAAACATTAATATTTATGAACGAATCCACGCGTGCCAACCCTATATATGTAGCTTTGGATAGCAAATTTGCGCCATCGTCTGCCAACACCCCCGAACCCGTTTTCGAAATTAGTATTGACCCTTCTACCCAGAAAATAAACCTGGAAAAAGCTCAGGGAGGAGGTTTTTTGCGTTTTGAAACCACCCTGGTTAGGTATATTCAAAAAGAAGATGTGGTGACCATTGAACTATGGTCTATCAAAAATAAAAAACTACTGGGTACCCTTACCAACAAAGAAGGGCAATGGAGTACCGAAGATTTGCTAAAAATAAGGCAAGAGTTGAAGATAGGCGGAGCACAAGTGCAGGAAAGGGTACAACATCGCCCAGGAACGGATACTTCTTTTACGGCTGATTTATACAATAGCTTTGAAGGAGGCCTCAAGGATAACGCTGATATAGGGAAAATTGCCTTGATACTGACTTGGGCCAAAATTGGACTAATATGTCTGTGTATAGTCATGGTATTTGGCGGGGTGCTATATTTAAAAAATAGTAGTGGTTTTAATATGAACTCGTTCTTAAATGCTTACTATATATTTGGAGTAGGATGGATTGTTTTCTGTGGGGTGATTTTGGCTGAACTCATCTTGTATGTACTTTGGGCCACACGGGCTTATACCAATTTGAGAAGATTGGGGGCTAACATGAGATTTTCTGATCGGCAGGTAGGCTGGTCGTTTTTCATACCGATTACTTGGTGGATTTACCCTTATTTGATTGTCAAAGAAATATGGAAAAAGATACAATTAAGAATCCAAGATGTTTTGCCCGAGCAGAGAGTACGAGGGGCAGCCTTGATTAATATCTGGTGGGCGGCCAATGTGTTTTTTCAAGTGAGCCTGATTTATATTTGGGTAAAGACCAGGATCATGGCCTCTGCTCTTATTAGCGAATTACAAATGGGAGGAAGCGGAGCCGACTATATTCAGGAAGCAGAGAATTTGAACCGTTACAGTGGAATTACAGGCATCGTAGCCTTTGTCTTTATGTTTATTTTTCCAATATTCTTCGCAAGAATTCTCAAGCAAGAGAAACGCCTATACAGGATTTTTCTTAAGCTAAAAGTAAACTCAGTAGGGCAAGAAACCGTGGCATAATGTGCAACCTTCAGAGGCAATAAACAGTATATAATAGTAGGAAATAAGTCAAGCGATCAAACTATAAAAATTATGAATCAACTTACCCAACCCTCTTCTGACAAGGGCTATTCTTTGGCTCGTATACTCACCTTTGCTTTAATGGTGATTGTCCCCATCTTATTGGTATTATCTGCCGGATTTTTGGTTTTAGGAATCAGATTCGAGTACTACCTACACCGTCCTTTTATCTGGATTATGAGTGGACTATTCTCTCTGATGGCCTTCTTTTGGCATCTTTGCATTCAGGGCTGGGATTAATATTTAATAGCTGCATACTCATCTAAGAGGTGTTTAAAAGGCACCCGTTACTCATAGGTTGGTCTTTTCAAGAAGAGGCCAACTGTTTTTGTATGATATAATCTCTACCACATTCGACGCTCTCTATTCAACTTTCAACCCTTATGTAATGCTTCATTTTAAAATAAACTGATCAAACTCCATGCATTATGAATACCTCCACCCATTCCGTTTATAACTTTCAGGCTCAAGATAAGATACCCCAGCTTTCATTTTGGGGTGCAGTATTAGCGACGATTGTAGTACTATCTACTTTGGCAGGCATATTTTTTCAAGCGGCCGAATTTGCGCTCATTTTCGAGGATTATCTTTCTATCGAAGAAATATTGGCGCTTGCTATTGGATTTACCTTGATAGGAGCAGGTTGGTTAGGGCGATATTTCTGGAAAGACCACAAAAAAGCCAAACGTTTGCAATACGTATATAACTTGAGCCTGGAACCCGCTGCTCAAAGAGTACACCTAACCAAACACAAAAAGAAAGGATATGTCAACTTTGCGAAGACGTACGCTTTGTTTACCGAAGAAGGATTGTTTGTAAGTATTGGTTTTTGGTCTCCTGCTTCGGGGCAGTTGCATGGGACCATTACCAACGAAGACGATCGCTGGGATCGGGACGATATTTTAGAAATGGTGTCTTTGCTAGAGCAAGCAGGCATGCAAGTAAAAAGACAAGTGAAAGAGGTTGGAAAAACTGTGGGGAATAAAGTAGTCTTTAAAAGTAAACTCATCAATGAAAACACCATTTGGGCCACTATTATTCTGGTAGGAATGGCGGTAGCCACCATCATGTACGACAAACTCCTCGAGAATGCTTATTTTATTCTTATATTGGGCTTTTTAATCTATGGAGTGTTTATGTATAACCAAAAACGCTTTGTGGTTACCCCAAAATACTTGATTGTTCAAAATCGTTGGATACCTTTTTACAGACAGAAAATTTCGATCAATCACATTTACAAAATAGCATTTGAAGAGCTGGACAACGATCAACATACCAAGCGTCTGGTTGTAAAAACAAAAGTATATCGTGAACAACAAGTCAGGAAGTTTTACTCTAAAGTAACCGCTAAAAACCAGCAACAAGTGGCCTTTTTGATCACCGAACAAATAAAAAGAACTGTCTGACGCCTAACGTAAACATCATATGACACCACCATCAAAAAAAACATATATTTCTCCCGACCGCAAACCAGAAATCACCCTTCCAAAATTATTAGGAATTGTATTCGCTATGCTCATCATTTGGGGGGTATTGGTTGTGCTGTTGTCGGTTTTTCCTACGTGGCGAGTATTTATTGTAGATTTTAGCATTGCTTTGAGCGGACTCATCGTCGCGGGCTTGCTGGGCGAACACTTCTTGAAAGTGCGAGAGAGTAATCGCTTACAATTGATCTACAAATTACGTATTGATGATGCCAAACAAAAAATACAGATCGAAAAACTCAAGGCTCGTGGGTTTGTACAATTTGCCCGTACCAAGGCTGTTTTGTTGCACGAAGGAGTATTTGTCACTCTAGAGCTTAGGTCAGTCAAAACCAAAAAAGTAATAGGGACCCTTACCACTAAAAACGATCGCTGGGAAAAACAAGCAATACTCCAGGTTGCCCAAGCATTACATGAAGCAGGTGTGGCATTACAAGAAAAACAAATACCTGTGGGAGAAGTAGTAGGTAGTAAAGTTACGTTCGAGCATCCATTGCTCAATAGCTACATTGTGGCTTTGGGGGTGATTTTGCTTACCTTTTTGATTGCGGCCGCAGTGAGCGGAGTATTACAGGAAAGCCCCTTTGGTTTTTTGCTTACGATGGCCATATTGTACGGATTGATGGTGTATCCCCAGAAAAAATTTATCATTACCCCTACTCATTTGATTGTCAAAAACCGTTGGTTGCCCCTGTACCGTCATCAATTATCTATTGATAATATCAAAGCTATTCAGGCGATTACGGCCTATGCCCGGCGCGATGTACAGGAATATTTGCAGGTAGACTTGATCAAAAAACGGAAAAATAAAGCACGCCTGACCCTCAAGTTTTACAGCATTTTGGGCCGTGAACACATCCGCCAAGTGGTGTATTTGGTGAAAAACCATATGAGCGAACTGCCCAAAAGACCTACTTTGGGCGAAACCAGGGTGGATGGGAGTAAAGATGCTACGCCTACCACTCCTGCAAATGGTTAACGCTTACTTCTTTATTTTATATCTTGATATTTTCTCCTTTGTGGGTAAGTACCCACAAAGCTTGCCTAGGGCAAAGGTTGCAGGTGTCGTTTCACTTAAACACCAGCAACGATGGAAGTTTGTTGCAAAATACTTGAATAAACAAGGTGTTGGCTTTCCGCCTTAGTTTGTAGGCGTAGTGAAACAAGTTTAGCCAATACAAACTACAGCGGCGGGGTTTTGGGTACCTTTTGACCTGAAGCAAAAGGTACGGAACAAATAAAAGAGAAGCTTGAATGAAAATTGACAGCTATTTTTCCTTTGCTAGTATCGTTTCACTTAAACATCAGCAACGGTGGAATAAATTTCCCACTTGTTGACCCAGTTTCAGATTTTTTTTGGTGTAACCAAATAGATCAGAAATTGATAACATCATGCAAGCCATACAACAAGTAACCACCGAGACCAAACATCAGGATTCAGGCCAGCAGCAAAAACCATCCATCAAAGCCAAACAAAAACCCATTCAGTCAAAGCAAGGCCAAAAACCGAGGCATAAAGCCAAACAACAGCCATTACAACGCAACCATAAACCAATAGCCCGTAAAAGTAACAAGCCCGACGAGACTCAAATCAAACAAAACGTCAGCCAATTGATGGGTACTGATGTCACCGATGCCCAAGTTCATTACAATTCCAGCAAACCTGCCCAGTTACAAGCCGAAGCCACTGCCCAAGGAACTGAGGTGCATTTAGCCCCTGGCAAAGAACAACACCTTGGCCATGAACTCACCCACGTAGCCCAACAAAAGCAAGGCAGAGTACAACCCACCATTCAGGCCAACAATGGCGTAGGGATTAACAATGATCCATTATTAGAGAAAGAAGCAGATGTAGTAGGGGAGAAGGCAATTCAAGGAAAGGTGGGTGCTGGTAAGGCGAACCCTACTCAAATAGCTTCAGTACACCATATAGCCCCAGTACAACGCTATGTAGTCTATAAAGATAAGGATCAGGTAAAACACTTATCTGAAGACGAAACAAAAGTTGTAAGCCCGCAACAAAAGGAGTATACAGAAAAAGAGAGGACAAAATATGAGAATGAAAAGAACAAAAATGACAAAAAATATAAAAGGGGTGCAAAGGCCAAAAAGATTTCCAAAAGAACCCAAAAACTAAAGGAAAGGTGGCGGCATCCTCAGCGTAAAAAGCTGTTTGTATCCAATGATGGAAAAATGGCAGTAGAAGGTAAAAAAACGAAGTCTACCCAAGCCTGGGCCACCCAAGGTCTGATTGATGATGCCAATAAAGTACTGGAAAAAATAGAGTCCTATGTAAAGTTGAAGGCTGACACCAATGATTTGGTAGTAGGTAGTGTACCTGGACAAACAACCGACAATCCTGAGAAGGGAAGTTTCAAAAAAGTAGTACCTATAAAAAGCCACAATAGTAAACCCTTAACAGACGAGAACAACACCAAAGAAGAAAAGATAAAGTTATTTAAAGGAAGGAAGAGGCCAGTGACCAAATCAGTGAAATTGCGTGATTGTGGCAACGCCAACTTGCTCATTATGGGCGCTATTCGTGAAGGAGAGATTATGGCCAAACGTGTATACAAGAGTAAGGATGGTAAAATTACGGTTGTAACCGACGATCCTAACCAAACCATGCGATTTCTGATTCGGAAAATTATGCGAGAAGAAACTGAAGATCCTAAAAAGCGTCAAGAGTATTTAGATATTGATAAAGCATATGAAGCCTATAAAAAATTAGGAAAGGAAAAGGAGCGAATAGATAAAAAATATGGACTGGATGCTGGTGCCAAACCTTCTTTAGGTCAAGGGGTAACAACAGTCGCTACTGATTATGATCCAAACAAAGATGGTTATAATTTTCACTTTGCTACAAACATTATGGAAAGTGGAGACGACTACATGGCTTTGGAAGGTTTGGCTGATCACGAAATCTGGTATTTTTCTCTGTATGGTAGCCAAAAAGGGCAGTCTTTTCACGAAAGGCAAGATGACGTAGTACAACAACCTAATACTTCGGCAATTGTAGATAGAAGAGCCAGGAAAAAGAAATAATTGGGAAAGAGTTCATTGGATATTTTTCAAAAAACAACAGGAGCTCATGTAAGGTTATGGATATAATTCGTTTTTAATTGAGCCATCTTTTTGGTAAAATTATGCAATCAAAAACTTACCATAAAACATCATGCGATCTTTTCAGCAACTAAACACAAATACAACAAATCAGGCCTTGGTACAACCGCAAAAACCTGCGATTCAAGCCAAACAAAAGCCTATTCAGTCTAAGCAAGGAAAAAATGCTCCACATAAAGCCAAACAACAACCACTACAACGCAATAAAAAAGGAGCAACAGGACAAAGTAGTTCGCTGGGCGAATATCAAATCAAAGAAAATGTAAGCCAACTTACAGGGACTGATATAACCGATGCCAAGGTACATTACAATTCCAGTAAGCCTGCCCAATTACAAGCAGAGGCTACTGCCCAAGGAACTGAGGTGCATTTAGCCCCTGGCAAAGAACAACACCTCGGGCACGAACTCACCCATGTAGCCCAACAAAAACAAGGACGGGTACAACCCACGGTTCAGGCCAACAATGGGGTAGGTATCAACAATGACCCTATGTTGGAAAAAGAAGCCGATGATATTGGCGACCAGGCCAGCAAAGGAGCAGTGAGTTCTTCCAAAGAGATTTCAAGTAGTTCTTTGTCCAATAACAGCGCTGCCCCGGTACAACGATACGTAGTATACAGCAAGCAAGAACAATTTAAGCGGATGTCTGAGGCTGATTCCAAAATAGTAAACCCTACAGGCACTTATACCGAAAAAGATCAGGAAAAGTATCAAAAGCAAACCGAAGACTTTGAGGAGCGGTATAAAAAAGATGCGGAGGATAATCAAATTTCTACCCGAAATCAAAGACTGAAAGAAGGCTGGCGACATCCTCAGCGCAAAAACTTATTTGTATCGAATGATGGAAAAATGGCCGTTGAGGGACAGGGTACTAACTCTGCTCAAGCCTGGGCTGAAAGCAGCCTGATTGATAAAGCCAATCAAGTACTAAAAGCCAAAGGATCTTATGTAGAACTGGTAGCCAAAACCAATGACTTGATTGTAGGAAGTGTACCTGGCCAGACTGCCGCTAATCCCCATAAAGGCAGTTTTAAAAAGGTGGTAGCCGTAAAAAGTGGTACCCAGGATTCGATGAGCGAAAAGGCCAATACTACCGAGCGAGCTTATGGCATATACAATGCAACCACTGCTACGAGTGCAGGAGATAGTAGTCTGGCTACGATTAAGCTGCGTGATTGTGGAAACGCCAACCGTTTGATTATGGGGTGTGTGCAGGCCGATGGCTCATTTACTAACCGGGTATATAAAAGTAAAGATGGAACCATTACTTTAGAAACCGCTAACCCAAATGATACCATTCAGGCTTACATCCAGAAGGTCATGCAAGCCGAGCATCCCGCTGTGACAGATTATGCGGATAAAGCCAAAGCTTATAAGGCCTATCAAAACCTGGGTAGTACCGAAAAAGCGGCTATAGATGAAAAATATGGCTTAAATGCAAGCGCACGACCTACTTTGGGACAAGGAGTAACGATGGTAGGCAGCCAATATGATAACACCCAGACAGGCTATAATTACCACTTTGCTACGAATATTATGCAAAGCGATGACAAGGGCGATTACATGGCCCTGGAAGGACTAGCCGATCATGAGGTATGGTATTTCTCTATGTATGGTACCCAAAAGGGAGAATCGTTTGACGAGCGGCAAGTAAATGTGGTACAAAGACCGCACATATCCACCATTGTAGACAAGTAATAACTGTTACGTTATTTAGTTAACTTATTGAGAAGTTCTTTTGACCCTGTATCATCAGTACCGAGAACTTCTCAATATTGTGAATACCCCAAGCCAATGTCTTTTATGCGATACCCTTTGAGTATACTCACCACTTGCTTATTTTTAATCATACCTCTCATGAGCTTTTCTAAAAACAATTTGCCCCTTTGCACTTCCATAGAAGCCATCAAAGCCCATGCAGGCAAACCAATACGAGTGTTTGGTGAATTGGCAAGGCATCATCAATTACCACATCACCCTTACATACTATTACTGGATAATAACGAATGGGTTTTTTTAGGGAATAAGGATTTCTTTCAGGGAAAATCTGTCCAGACCACTTTTGTATTGGTAGAAGGAGTGATAAAGCTAACCAACCCAGGTTTTCAATTGGCCAACTTTAAGAATGAGCCTTTACCTGCTGTAGCATTGCTCAATGCAAGTAAGCCTCCAGTGGCCAAAGAACCCGAAAAGGTTATTCGTGCTCATCCGTTTGTGCAGCAAGTAGTGCAAATACAAGCCATACCAGCTTGCTATATTCCACAAGACATTGAAAAAAACTTGGATCGTTGGGTAGTAGTGTTTGGTTTACTCTCGGTAAAAGATCAACAGGTAGCATTCCAAGCCAACCGAGCGCAACCCTGGCTTCAATTTGATACTGCTGCTACTCATCCGCTCACACAAGGAAAGCACCAACCTGGAATGGTCATAGTCAAATTTACTAAAGCCAATCAAGCACCATCAACTACTTTATTACAGCGATTATTTCCTGTTTGTGAAACCGTAGATCAGTTTAAACAATACGGTGGGCGTTTGGTAGCGTTTTCTGGCAAAGTAAAAGAGCAGGCACGATTTAAAGTCAACGGAAATACCTGGTTGTATCTGTATCGATTACCCTTGGGCTTAAATATAGATAAAGTGGAAGGAGAAAAACTACAATTCATTACCCGTGTGTATGCGTATGGGGCACCACAGTTTTTTGAGCTTCCTTTGTTTTTTAACCGCCCTTCTTTTGGACAAATTGGCTATATTAAAAATGGCCTTTGGTACGATCAAAGTAAGTAACGTTTATCCCCACAATGCGGGTGTAAAACCCGTGATTTGTCCTTGCTCAAAGTGCATTGCGTGAGGTCGGTCTTTGGTCAAAAACATAGGCCCATCCAGGTCTACAAAGTCACAATATTGGGCAATCACAAAACCAGGAGCCATCGCGAGCGAAGTACCAACCATATTGCCTACCATTAGCTGTAAACCTTTGGCTTTAGCCGCTTTTGCTAATCGTAGCGCCTCAGTTAAACCTCCGGTTTTGTCAAGTTTGATATTGACCATCTGGTAACGAGCCGCAGCTTGTTCCAGTTCACTGGTATCCAGGCACGATTCATCACCACAGAGGGTAATAGGGGAGGAGTAGTGGTCTAAAGCCTCATCACCACCTCTAGGGAGTGGTTGTTCAATCATTTTTATGCCAAGCGCCTTAAATTGAGGAGCCAAATCTACCAATTGTTCAAAAGTCCACCCTTGATTAGCATCTACCACAATTCCAGCGTCAGGGCGGGCCTCACACACCGCAGTAATGCGCTCTAAAGGAATTTCTCCATCAAGCTTTACCTTTATTTTAGGTGTAGCCAATGAACGGGCTTTGGCAGCCATATGCTCAGGAGTGTTAATGCTAATGGTGTTGACTGTAGTCACTGCCTGAGGAGTAAGATCCAACAATTCCCAAATGGTTTTACCCGCTTTTTTGGCTTCCAAATCCCACAGCGCACAATCAATGGCATTTCTGGCCCCACCAGCCGGCATCAATTCCAGCAAATCTTCTCGAGTAGCGCCCCCTTCTACTTCGGCGATCATTGTTTGGGCGCGTTGTACCATGGCTGATCCCCGATCATCTAAATAAAATACCCCTGCACTTTCTCCTCTACCCGTAACACCATCTTCGGTAATGGTGACGAGCAAAAACTCACTTTGAGTCATGGTACGCCCCGTAATTACAAAAGGCTCTACATAAGGCCAAGTTTCTAAAGTACATTTGATTTGGCGCATGGGTGTTCAATTGTTTGAGGGTGAAAAAACTCAGCAATGCATTGCCAAGTCATATAGCAATATAGTCATTTAAATTTTAAATGAATGGGTTGTTATTTTGGGTAAACTTGCTGATAGCTTTTATACGGTTCAATCAATGAAAAATAACAGGGAGGTAAGATAATATTTAAAATTCAATTGGGAACTGTGATAAGAAATTGTATTTACGCACAGTTTTTTAGAGAGACTAACCAAATATCTTTACATAATGCTTAAAAATATAATGATGAGCCTGACTGTCTTTGTAATGGCAAGTTGGGTGGCCACTTATGCGCAAAACTGCAACAATTCGCAGCATTCTGGCGAGGGTACATTTTATGGGGGAATAGCGGGAAGTGCAGGAGGGAATTGTGGCATTCCAGTAGCTACCGATGATTTTTACCATTGTGCATTAAACAACCAGGATTACAATACCAGTCAAGCTTGCGGGGCTTGTCTTGAGGTAAAGAGTGCATCGGGAAAGTCAGTGATTGTAAAAGTAGTAGATCGCTGCCCAGAATGTGCTCCTGGTGATGTAGATTTAACCCGAGAGGCTTTTGCCAAAATAGAGAATCCTATCGCGGGACGTATTCCCATTACCTGGCGTTTTGTGCCTTGTCCGTTAGATAACTCCACCATTAAGGTAAACTTCAAGTCAGGCTCCACTAAATTTTGGACTGCTATTCAATTGAGAAACATTCGTCATGCCGTGGCCAAATTGGAATACAAAAAAGGAGATCAATGGATAGATATACCCCGAGAGAACTTTAACTTTTTCATTGAGACTGCGGGTATTGCCTCTCCGATGACTTTGAGAGCAACTTCGGTACTGAGCGAACAGTTAGTATTTGAAAATGTAGCGATCAATACCGCCAATGACTACGATACCCAACAACAGTTTACCACTCCCAAAGAATGCTCCGATCAAGTAACCAGTATTGCGGCAAGCATACCCGTGGGGCTATACTTTGACAACCGAGGCATTTATGCGAAAAGTTTTATGACCGACTGGAAGCTATTTAATCATATGGGTAGACTCGTCCGACAAGGTAAACGTACGAAGGTAATTCATACCCAAGGCTTATCCACTGGCCTATATATTTTGATGTATGGCCGTTACCGGGTCAAGTATCTCAAAAGATAACGGCAAGCTTCAGGTATTGGTAGTATTACACGAATTTGAACAAACGCTTAAAAGAGATTTTGTACCAATGCCTCACATCCTGTCAAGATAGGGTCTACACAGGGCAGTTGGGTTTCTTGAGCCAACTGCTCTAAATATGGAATGCGATCTTTTTCGGGCAAACGAGAAGTATTGACACTGACCCCTACACAGCGAATGGCTGGATTGGTCAATTTACCACATTGAATGGTCAGGTCTATACATTGCTGCACCGTGGGCATAGCCGCGGCTGGAAACCCCTCCATCGTAGTACGGGTAGGCTCATGGCATACAATAAAGGCATCGGGCTGAGAGCCATGCAAAAGCCCCAGGCTCACCGCGGCATAACCTGGGTGCAAAATAGACCCTTGGCCCTCTATCACATCCCAGTGATCATCTGCGTTGTCGGGTGAGAGTACTTCTGCTGCTCCCGATACAAAATCTGCCACTACGGTATCTATGGGGATGCCACTGCCAGCAATCATAATCCCGGTTTGCCCAGTAGCCCGAAAGGTAGCTTGCACGTTTTTTTCTTGCAGTGCCTGAGCCATTGCCAAAGCAGTGTATTTTTTACCTACGGCACAATCAGTACCCACCATCAATAATCTTTTTCCAGAGCGTTTTTTACCCGAACCTACTGGCAGTCCCGAGGCAGGGGTTCGTACGTTGACCAGTTGTGCCCCTGATTTGTTGGCAGCCGCCACCAAACCAGGAAAGCTCTCTAAACGGTGATGCAAGCCACTGACCACATCTATGCCCAATTTAGCAGCTTCTTCCAGCACTTTTAGCCATTCATCTTCAATTTTACCCCCTACCGGAGCCACTCCAATAATAATACTTTTTACACCAGCCTTTACTGCCTGCTGAACCGTCATGTCGGGTACCCCTAAGCTGAGTTGATTACCTGCAAAACGCAATTGTCCAGCTACTAACTCAGGACGCCATTGCACAATACCTGCACCAGTTTTTGAATACACTGGACTATCTACCTCTCCCAAAAAAATAAGATAGGGAGCTTTTAATTGAATAGTGGTAAGACTCATAGAATACAAGATTTAGGGGTGATCGTGATTAGATAAGGTGAAAACAACGAACATCGATCAACGAATAATAAGTACAGAATAATTTTTTTGTTCATTGATACTTCTAAAATCGTTCATCGATGTTCTTAAATCAATATTCAATTAATTTTTTAGCTCAACTGAACTATAGTTTTGTCAAAAAAGCCATGGTATCTACTCCATCGGCATACTCCCAAAGTTGAGGAGTTTGCGCCTGACCAAAAGCTACCTGTTTGTCAAAGGCTTTGTTCTTAGCCACTACTGCCTGGATTTTATCAGCATTTTCTTGCAGCTTTTGCTGAATTTCGGCCTCGCTTTCGTAATATTCAAAAAACATAACCCCTACTGGCGATACCATACTCTCGTATTCGGCCACCAGCAAAAAGTTATTATCGAGCATATTCATTTTTTTCATCAGAAACAAAGCGCGATGATATTCATAATTGTTGCAATATTTAGAATGCGCCAATAACGCTTCTCCCCAAGGAAAGATAGCTTCGAAGAATGGATCAAATTTATAACCTTTGGGTACAAATAGCTTAGACACATTGCGACAACCCAAACCAAAATATTGGAAAATATCATTGCTCAAGAGCGTTAAATCTTCTTCCGATTCGTTACCTGACAATACCGCTACCGAGCTACGGTTTTTTCGGATAATGTGGGGCAAATGCCCAAAATAAGCCTCAAAATAACGGGACGAATTATCACTTCCGGTGGCAATGATGGCCTCTACACCTTTGAGTTGCTCGGTAAGCACAATTTGTTCTTTCAATGCTGGAGCGATTTCTAACAATAAGCGAATCAGTTCCTTCATCAATACACTATCTTGTGAGCTCAGCTTGGCGTAAAGCGTATGCCCGCTGATGACTACGCTTAATAAATCGTGAAATCCTACTGCAGGAATGTTGCCCGCCATAACCACGCCTACTTTGCGGGAATTTTTTTCTTGGTTTAATGCTGGGTAGCGCGCCACCCACTGCTCAAGGTTGTTTTTATTCAGGTATTGTTGTAATCCATTGAGTGCCAACTCTAGGTTTTCTGGAGTAAACCATTCGTTCTTACTTTTGATCATTTGCCCTAAAGCAGCCTTTTGATCAGTTGAAAATCCCCGAATTGTATCTCCTAATTGTACAAAAGCATTAATTTTTTGTGTGATATTCATAACCCAATCTTAAAATTATACAATTCCTTACATAAGATTTCATTTGAAACAATCAATCCTTATTTTTGTTAGCAACTAAGAACACTTTCAAATTAGTCTCCATGTTATACATCAACCTACCACTTATTCTTTGTTGTTGCAATCGCAAGGCCTGTTGTTAACTGGTAGGGGCCATTCTTAGATGTATGCGGCTGCAAAAGTAGCCAATCTCTCTTTTTAACCCCAATACTTTGCGGATACAATTCTCAGAATATGAATACAAGTAGGCTTTTTTGTATAATCGTGAGCTTTGAATGTTTATTTAATTTATTTTTTCATTAAACTAAAAAAAGGAGGTAAACATGGCGATCATGATCACCGACGAGTGCATCAACTGTGGAGCCTGCGAACCAGAATGCCCAAATACTGCCATTTATGAAGGCGGTGTAGAATGGACTTGGGGAGGAGGAACTGAACTTAAGCAAGTGGAATTGGAAGATGGTAGTGCTATTCCGGGAGATGCTCCCCAAGAGCCGGTATCGGATGAGTTTTACTACATCGTATCTGACAAATGTACTGAGTGTACTGGTTTCCACGAAGAGCCACAGTGTGCCGCGGTTTGTCCGGTGGATTGCTGCGTACCTGATCCAGATTTTGAAGAGACCGAAGAAGAGCTTATTGCGAAGAAGGATTGGATGCACGCGGCTGCATAAGAATATTCGACTGGATATTCTGAC
This sequence comes from Microscillaceae bacterium, assembly GCA_003483885.1. Lineage (GTDB taxonomy): Bacteria > Bacteroidota > Bacteroidia > Cytophagales > Microscillaceae > Microscilla. Next base: position 251 of record DMXI01000047.1, on the reverse strand, counting down.
TCTAAACTTTAAGAAAACAAGCGCAACTACACACAAGTAATACTAAACTGTTTTGACTTTGTCGGCTAGGAAACCGACCAGGGGTATTGCAAACGCATACATTAAACGGGTATTACGGAAAGTACTTGGCTTGGGGCAAGCAGTGGGAACCATTTGCTTGCCTGGTTTTCTTAATATTTTTAATTTTTTTGAAAAAATTATGGCGTATTGTTTGGTATATTCATCTAACTCGCCTACATTTGCACCACGTT
>DMXI01000224.1 GCA_003483885.1 Microscillaceae bacterium | reverse complement strand
AATTATGATACCATCGAGGATTTGCGCAAAGCAATGAAAGAGGTGAACAACAATGGAGAAATCCAAAGTGTGATTATCACTGGTGAAGGCACCAAGGCTTTTGCAGCAGGTGCAGACATTGCCGAGCTTGCTAAACTAGACGATGTGGGAGCTAAACGTTACTCACAAAACGGACAAGATGTTTTTGCCATTATAGAAAACTGCACCAAACCCATCATTGCCGCAGTAAATGGCTATGCGCTTGGCGGAGGTTGTGAGCTTGCCCTGGCTTGTCATATGCGTATTGCCGTAGAAGCGGCAAAGTTTGGCCTTCCAGAAGTAAAACTAGGTACACTACCTGGTTTTGGAGGTACACAACGCTTAACTCAAAGTATTGGTAAAGCTAAAACGCTTGAGCTAATTATGACTGGAGATATGCTATCAGCCAATGAAGCCAAAGACTTAGGATTGGTAAACCACGTGGTAGCTACTCACGAAGAATTGATGAATAAAAGTCGAGAAATTTTAACCAAAATTTCTGGGTCTGGTCCATTGGCTATTGCGATGGTGATTAAGTCAGTAAACGAGGTATATAGTAGTGACGAAAGAGGATATTTAAAAGAAGCCCGTTACTTTGGTCAGTCGGCAGGTACTGAAGACTTTCACGAAGGCATGGAAGCATTTTTGCAGAAACGCAAGCCTGATTTTAAAGGAGAGTAAGCTGAGTATAGTCAAATTGTTATATGGTCTTGCGATGTATCGTAGAACAAGTTAAACTATATAGCAATCATTAACAGACAACTTAAGTGCAGTATTTAAAATTTATTCTATCCCCTTTTTTGATACACTCAGAAAAGGGGATGTTTTATTCCATCATATTACAAATTCAGCAATTGCAAATAAGCACTTTTACTCAAGGCTCCATTCACCCATTCAGGATCTAACTCTGCTCCTAATTTTTTGTAAAACTTAATGGCAGGTTCGTTCCAGTCAAGCACTTGCCAGCTTATCCTATGACAGTTTTCATCTTTGGCTTTTTGGGCAATAGCTTTAAACAAATATAGCCCAACTTTATGCTTACGATATGCTTGTGTTACATAGAGGTCTTCCAGATACAGGCTTTTACCTTTCCAGGTAGAGTAACGATAGTAATACAAAGCCATGCCTACCACTTTTCCGTCGTATTCGGCCACGTAAAACCCATACAAGGGGTTATCACCAAAACCATCTTTGAGTAATTGTTCTTCGGTATTTTCTACCTCATCCAGGGCTTTTTCGTACAATGCAAGCTCTTTGATAAGCGCCAATAATACTCCTACATCATCAGGGCTTCCTTCTCTAATCTTTACTATATTTTGTTCCATACACGCTTTAATCTTCAAATATGAGGGGTAATTTAAAAAAGCCGAGGCAAATAGCCAATCTTACCAACCATCTACCCAAAAACTTTGTTGAACTCTTATTATCTTTGAATTTGGGTTTACTTGTCCCACTACTACTCGTATAAACAACATATTCGACCATTCTACTTGCTACTTGTTTATTAGCTTGACTTCTTAAACAGAAAACTTATCAGAACATGAAAAAATATTTGTGCAGTGTGCTTCAGTGTATTGCTCGCTCGTATACATCATTTCGCCTCTTGGTTTTTATTACTTTAGCCTGGATCCCTTTCGCTGGCAATGCGCAAAATTTCCAAGAGTCATTTCAAGGATTAGAAGGCACGCCTACCAATAACGACCAATTTGGTTCCGTCGTAAGCATTTCGGGCAGTTATGCCGCGGTGGGGGTTCCCCAAGAAGATGAAGACGCTTCAGGGACCAATACTTTAGCAGATGCAGGCGCGGTGTATATTTATGAAAAAAACGGCGCAGGGAATTGGGTTTTAATGGCAAAAGTTGTGGCTCCCACCAGAACCGCCAATGATTTGTTTGGTTCCTCGGTATCTATTGCGGGGGATTACCTGATTGTGGGTTCACCATCTGCCGATTCTAACCCTGGTACTAATCCCAGTACCAACGAAGGAGCGGCTTACATTTACGAACGTAGTGGTGCCAGTTGGGTTTTCAAAGCCACCTTAGTGGCCCCTGTTGCTAATAATGCTGACCAATTCGGGTTTTCAGTAAGCATTACAGCCAACGGTTATGCTGCGGTAGGAGCAACTGCTGAAGATGAAGATGCCAGTGAAACCAATACGCTCAATGCTGCGGGTTCGGTGTATATTTATGAAAGAAATAATACGACTACTGACTGGATTCAAGTACAAAAAATAGTAGCTGCTGATCGAGAAATAGATGACCAATTTGGGTATTCGTTGGACATTTCAGGCAATTTTTTAGTGGTTGGAGCAAAACTCGAAGGAAGCAACAATGAAGGGGCAGCTTATATATTTGAACGTACAGGGGCAGGAACCTGGACACAATTCACCAAGCTTACTGCTCCCGTACTTGACCGCTCCACTGATGACTTCTTTGGAGCTTCAGTAGCCATTGACGGTGAGTGGGTGGTGATAGGCGCTCAAAATGATGATCAAATAGATGATACTGGTACCGATTCTAGTCCTTTGAATAATGCTGGAGCAGCTTATATATTTAGAAGTAGTGCGGGTACCTGGACCTATGTCCAAAAGATTGTCGCCAGTGACCGTAACAGTGATGATCTATTTGGCACTACTGTAGATATATCAGGCAATAATATCATTATAGGGGCTGAAGAGGAAGATCAGGATGCCAGTGGAACCAACACAATTGATAACTCGGGTTCAGTTTATGTTTTTTATCTAATCAATAACAGTAACTGGATACAAGCCAAAAAGTTAGTAGCCAGCGATCGTTCAACAAACGCTAATTTTGGCAATTATGTAGCTATTGACGGAGATAACTTAATTATAGGTGCCAATAATAGAAACGAGGGACTTACACCAGATGCTGGTGCTATTTATATCTTTAAAAATGAGCCTTTCAACACTGGATTGGCTTTCGACGGAACCGATGATTATATCGCTTTGCCCAATGTCAATGAATTTAAATTTGATGTAACGACCGCTTTTACTATAGAGGCCTGGGTAAGGTTTTCAGGGTCATTGGCTGATGGCCAGTACCAGAGTATTGTCACCAAAGGAAACGAGGCCTGGAGATTACGCTTTAAGGGTACTCCTGATCCAGTACAAATTGCTTTTGACTACAATGGAACCAATGAGGTAACTGCCACCAGTACCCCAGACTTTAAAATAGGGGGCTGGCATCATGTAGCCGTCACGTTTGATGGGTCTACTACAAGCAAGACCGTAACTATATACATAGATGGAGCGCTTGCTAATAGCCAAATTTTTAGCAGTGATATGATTCCGAATGATGACCCGGTTTGGATTGGTAACAATGTCGATGATTTCTCAGTATTGCAAGGGGCTGTGGATGATATACGTATTTGGAAAAGAGTAAAGGACCTCGCTGAAATCCAAGCAGCCAAAGATTGTCAACTCAAGGGAGATGAACCTTGTTTGCTTGCTTATTTTGATTTTAGTGAAGGGCTTCCTGATGGAGATAATAGAAGTCTTACTGAGGTAAAAAATCTGGCAACAAATGGAGACAATGGAAGTTTGGTAGGATTTGATCTGGTAGGTAGCTTATCCAACTTTGTAAGCTCTGCCCCTCCGTTGGATACCGACGTTTGTAGCAACACGATCAATTTACCAGTACTAACTTTAGAAGGTAATGGCAATACCATCACCCCCAATGGTACTACATTTGAGGTAACCAATGATACTCAATTGGGTGATGTAATTATTGGTAACAATATTACCCGAACCTATACCATTAAAAACACGGGTAGTCTCCCGTTGACGCTCACCAATAGTACCAACCCAGTACAAAATGTAGGTAGTGGAGACTTTACCATTGTTAACCAACCTACCAATACCACGATTGCCGCAGGTGCCTCAGAAAGTTTTACGATTCGGTTTACCCCCTCACTGGAAGATGCTTCAGTGGCCAATCTCTCCATTGCCAGTAATGATTGTAACAATGTATTAATTTTTAATATACAAGGGGTAGGCATTAGAGTACCCGAGATAAATGTACAAGACGATTCTACAACGCCACAGGATATTGCCAGTGGCAGTACTTTTGAGCTAGGAAGGCAAACCATTGGTGGTAGTGCCATTACCCGAACTTTCACCATTCAGAATACCAATACCGGAACCCTTAATCTCACGGGTACTCCTAATCTTGTCACCCTTACGGGTAGTGCAGATTTTAGCATTGTGGCTCAACCAGCATCTTCGGTTATTAGCGGCAATAGCTCCACCACTTTTCAAGTAAGTTTTAATACCAATACTACAACTCCTCAAACGGCTACCCTTACTATTGCCAATAACGATGCGGATGAAGGTACTTATACTATTAACCTGACAGCTGAAGGAATAACTCCAGAAATCAATGTAGTGGACCAAACCAATGCAGACGTAAGCAGTGGGGCTACAATAAACCTGGGCACTTACACCGTAGGAAGTGCAGTCGTTAACCAAACTTTTACCATCCAAAATACTTCGGGTGATGGCTCGCTTATCCTTAGTAATCCAGCTCCTAACTTTGTAACCCTTACCGGGGACAACGTTTTTAGTATAACGGCCCAGCCTGCAGGCACTATTAACGACCGAAGTAGCAGTAATTTTCAGGTGTCATTTAACCCTAGTACAATAGGCTCTTATACGGCCACGATTAGTATCCCTAATAATGACAGCGACGAAAACCCATACACTATTAATTTGACAGCAGAAGTCAACCCACCTGACTCTCCTGAAATTACAGTGTCTGTCAATGGTACCAATGTCACTTCGGGGGAAACCCTCAAGATAGATACTACTGCGGCTTTAAACACCAGGGGCACCGTTATTACTATTCTCAATGAGGGAACCAAAGAACTCACCCTGGATGCGACCTCTCCTTTTGTGTTTAGCGGAACTAATGCTGGGGAGTTTTCAATAGATGCAACTACCACTACTACCCCGCTGGCCATCAATGCTACGACAACAGTTACAGTTAACTTCACTCCGACTAGTCTGGGCAACAAAACGGCTACTTTGACCATCAACAATGATGATTTTAACGAAGGGGCGTTTGTGATAAACCTGCAAAGTGTAGCAGTAGCTCCCCCTACCGAACCGGCAGAGGTAACCGTAGTACCTACTACCCCTCCTGCCGATGCAAACGTGACCACACCCAATGCCGTGAATGTAAACTGGATTCCTCCTACTGACTTAACCAATGTGACTGGTTACCGTATTCGTCGTTCAGACGGGGATACCAACAACTTTACGCTTTTAGCCGAAGTTGATATCAATACCATTACTTTTTTGGATTTGAATCTGATAGAAGGTATTCAATACTATTATCGAGTATATTCTTTTAACCAATTTGGAGAATCGGCTCCTGGCCCGCTCAGTAGTTTGGTATATGTAGGCACTGAAGAAACCCAACGTTTTGCCCGACAAACCCTTGTTTTTCCTAATCCAACCTCGGGTAAAACAAACATTCAATTTCCGGGAATTGCTGCTCGTCAAGCCATTCTAAGATTATACAATGCTTCGGGGCAGTTGTTAAACACTAGTAGCCAAAGGGTACAAAATAGTGCGATTGAGTACGATATGAAAACGTTGGCCAATGGTCGTTACTTACTCCAGATTCAGGTGGGAGACTATACCATTTATAAACAGATAGTGAAGTACTGATGTCTGTAATTATTTTTTATATAGCATTTGCCTTATAAGTCCAGTACTTCTACATTTCTTTGAAGAAAACTATTAGATAAGGCACTTATACTCGTTTCATACACAAGCCTGTTAGATGAGAAAATCTAACAGGCTTTTTTGTGATTAGTAAACCGATTATTACACATCAGCCCCATTGAACCAAGTCCAATGGGACTATTATTCAATTTCTGCTAATACTTAGTACAAGAAATTCAAAGCAGTATTGTCTGAAGAAGTAAACACACCAGTTGAGCCTGAGTTGAAGCAAGCGTTCATTACTGAAGTATTTGCATTTACATTGGTAGTAGGAGTACCAGGAATGTGGATAGCACCTACACCTGCAGAACCTTCGTTTCCACCAGAACCACAGCTAATAGAGCGATTGAAGTAGTCAGTGTGACGGA
>DMXI01000642.1 GCA_003483885.1 Microscillaceae bacterium | reverse complement strand
AATTACAAAAATGTTAAGAACGCATACCTGTGGTGAACTCAAAATAGACCACGTAGGGCAAACGGTAACCCTGTGTGGGTGGGTTCAGAAAAAAAGAGATACCGGCGGATTAATATTTGTGGACATCCGAGATCGTTACGGAGTGACCCAACTACAAGCTGATGAAACCAATACCGATGATGCAGTAGTGGCAAGCTTACGTAAACTCAACCGCGAATTTGTAGTAAAAGTAACGGGTGAAGTGATAGAGCGGGCATCTAAAAACCCCAAAATGCCTACCGGTGATATTGAGATCAAAGTAACTGGTCTCGAGATTCTAAACGAATCTAAAACTTCTCCTTTTATTATAGAAGACGAAACCGACGGAGGAGATGAGTTACGCATGCAATATCGTTACCTGGATTTACGCCGTAACATTGTGCGTAAGAATTTAGAATTGCGCAATCGCCTCAATCGCGAAGTACGCAATTACCTGGACGGGCAAGAATTTATTGAGGTAGAAACACCAGTGTTGATCAAGTCTACCCCTGAGGGAGCGCGTGACTTTGTGGTGCCTTCGCGCATGAACGAAGGGCAATTTTATGCCTTGCCTCAATCACCGCAAACCTTTAAGCAATTGTTGATGGTTTCGGGATTTGACCGCTATTATCAGATCGTGAAATGTTTCCGGGATGAAGATTTACGCGCTGATCGTCAGCCCGAGTTTACCCAAATAGACTGCGAAATGTCATTTGTCACTCGTGAGGATGTACTATCTACTTTCGAAGGACTGATTAGACATCTTTTCAAAACGGTAAAAGGCATTGATCTGCCCAAAGTACCCATTATGGAATACGACGATGCTATTCGTTTGTATGGTTCTGATAAACCCGATACTCGTTTTGAAATGAAATTTGTCGAGTTGAACGATGTGGCTCAAAACAAAGGCTTCAAAGTATTTGACAGTGCCGAATTGGTGGTGGGTATTTGTGCTAAGGGCATTGCAGAAGAATATTCTCGCAAAAAAATAGATGAACTTACCAAATTTGTCCAGCGTCCCCAAATTGGAGCCAAAGGCATGGTGTATGTAAAATACAACAAAGATGGTAGCTTCAAATCTTCGGTAGATAAGTTCTACAGTCAGGAAGACTTGAAAGAATGGGCCGAAAAAATGCAAGCCGAACCAGGCGATATGCTGTTTATTCTGTCGGGTGATACTAACAAAGTACGCAAGCAATTGAATGAATTACGCCTGGAAGTAGGAAATCGCTTGGGATTACGCGACCCAAATAAATATTCGGCTCTGTGGGTAGTAGATTTTCCTTTGTTAGAGCACGACGAAGAATCTGATCGTTGGCACGCCATGCACCATCCATTTACTTCACCCAAAGCGGGGCAAGAGGCTTTGCTAGATGACCCGAGTCAATTAGGAAACATCAAAGCCAATGCTTACGATATGGTAGTGAATGGGGTAGAGCTAGGAGGGGGATCTATTCGTATCTTCCAGCGGCCCATGCAAGAAAAAATGTTATCTTTGTTAGGGTTCTCCGATGAAGAAGCCAAAGCACAATTTGGATTCTTAATGGATGCGTTTGAATACGGAGCGCCGCCTCACGGTGGAATCGCTTTTGGTTTTGACCGTATTTGTGCCGTTTTTGGAGGCGTAGACTCTATCCGAGACTTTATAGCATTCCCCAAAAACAACTCAGGACGAGATGTCATGATCAATGCACCATCAGTCATCGATGATGAACAATTGAGTGAGCTTTTCCTGAAAGTGGATTTGCCCCAACCCGAAACTGAAGATAGCGAGGCTGATACCGCCGAAGCATAAACAATTTACTATAAAAGGCTCTCCAGAGGAATCTTTGGAGGGCTATTTAGAGTATGAAGTTGTCTCGACTTTTAGGATGTTGTTGAAAATGGGTGCTTTTATCTGATAACAAAGCGATTTTTTTGAGGCATAGCAGCGCTACGGCGATGAAAAATCTCGAGGTTATCAGATAAAATGATCCGTTTGTAATTCATTATTAAAAGTCGAGATGACTTCTATGTTTAAATTTTCGTTTTTAATCTAAAGGATGAGTTTTGAAGATGCGCTTACCCAAAGAAATGATCAAGCAGAAAATTTGCTTTTTTTGGGGGCGTGGAATGGAAATTGTTATAACCTTTAAATTATTGATTTCAAGCGGACTATCATCCAGGTTAGGTTGACCTATAATTTTAAATAAGCGTTTTATTCATTAGACAACGTTTGCTGAGAGTTGACTTGCTCAACTTCAGAAATTGACTACCTCCAATAATCAAACGGTGAGTATGAAAGTCGGAAACACATCACGTAAGGAATTGTACCAAAGCATCAAGTTTAAATTATTGGTTGCTTTTTCCGCTTTCTCTATCATTACTTTCTCTATTGCCCTGGCATTTTTCTGGTTAGACAGTCGCCAAAACCGTATTGCTGACATTACCAAAAGCCTTACCCGCCTCAATTTACAGATCAACGATGTAAATAATCTGGAAAAAGATTTTTTTAGCAATGATGCTTTCAACAAGGAGTTTTATGCTACTGGTAAGAGCAATTATCTAAGAAAACACACCAACTTACTAGAGCAAATCAAACGAGAAGTAGCACTGCTAAGAGACGATGCAGATTTGCAAAGCCAGCAAATGTCTCAAGAAGTAGACAAAGTTACTCGCCAAATTAATAGCTTGGAAAAACTATTTGAGGATTTGGTTTTGAGTATTCGTACCAGAGGCTTTAAAGACAAAGGGCTGGAAGGTGAAATGCGTAAAGCCATTTACAAATTAGAGACAAATGGAGCCAAACATAGTTTATCGGTAGCCAAAATATTGACCATTCGCCGTCATGAAAAAGACTACATTATAAGGAAGGAAAATGAATATGTAGACAAGTTGTTGGCGGCAATATTGGATTTGCAAAACGAAATAAAGCAAACCGTGCTTGTGCAAGGCGAACGACAAGAACTGCTAAGTAATCTGGCCGAATACCGTCAGGCATTTTTGGAGTTGGTGAAGGTAGAGAAACGTATAGGTTTCCATAACCAAAGCGGCTTGAAGAAAAAACTGAACGATTCGCTGGAACAAGTAGAAAAAGACATTCAATTGATTGATCAAATTGTATTTGATGCCTCGAGTCGAGTTAGAAGCAACGTAAAGTATACACTGATAGGTCTCCTTACTATTTTTGTATTTCTCAGTATTGCACTGGGAGTTTTTGTTAATCAAAAGCTAGGTCGCCCCATTACTTTGTTGTCTAACTCCATCAATTGGGTAATTCAAAACAATTTTAATGGAGAAAGCCAAATTCATAATATTAATAACAAAGACGAGATAGGGCGGCTGGCAAATGATTTCCAACATATGCTTGAAGCAGTGCAAACCCGAACCCAAGAGGTAATCAAGCAAAAGAACTTAATAGAAAAGAAAAACCACGACATCACCAAAAGTATCAATTATGCCAAGCGCATTCAAGATGCTATGTTACCCCAATTAGAGACCATTCAACAAGTATTCCCAAATTCGTTTATTATGCTCAAACCCCGGGATGTCATTAGTGGAGATTTTTACTGGTTTTCAGAAGTTACCGATGATCAAGGCAATACCAAGCAAATTATTGCCTGTAGTGACTGTACAGGCCACGGGGTGCCAGGAGCTTTTATGAGTATGATTGGAACCGATTTATTGAATGAAATTGTCAATGAAAACCACGTACATACCCCACACTTAATCTTAAATACGCTTCACGATAAGATTCGTAAATCTCTCAAGCAAAGAACCACTGGTAATCGTGATGGTATGGATATTTCAATAGTTGTCATTGACAAACAGCAACAAACCTTAGAATTTGCGGGGGCCAATACTCCTTTAGTATATATCCAAAATCACGAACTACATCTGATCAAAGGAGACAAAGAAGGGATTGGCGGGTTAGAAAATGAACGTGATCGAGATTTTACCTCCCATACCATTCCATTACGTCCAGCTTTGAAATCGACCCTGCCCAGTGCAATCACCTCCCACTTAGTTGATTCTCCTGAGCAAGATGAGAAAAAACCTTATGCACCCACTACATTTTACATTTTTTCCGATGGTTACCAAGATCAGTTTG
>DMXI01000335.1 GCA_003483885.1 Microscillaceae bacterium | reverse complement strand
TGCCGATGGATCGGTATAAGATGAGCAAAAATCAGCTTGATAAGATTTAAATAAAAAAATAATCAAAATCATGCCCTCAGATTTATTTTATTATCAAAATCGGTTTTTGTATTTTTGCAATAGTTAATGATTAACGCTCAAGCAGTTTCTTTAGTAGTAAAGAACAAATACCTCACAACGTTTTCCTTGGCTTATCTCAACCTCTACAAACTATAAAAGGGCACTCTTGACAAAAAAAGCACTAATATAATAAATTAGGCTTAAAGTAACAAAAAATTATTTCGAACGTTCTTTGCTATAGTACAACAATAAAGACATACACTTTGAGGTTAATTTTTATTAACAACTAATTGGACATTTTCAAAAACTAAACTATTAAAATACCATGATTTTCACGGTTATATTCTCTTTACTTTTTAACCTGAACACTAATGTTACGACAGAGACAGTGGCTGAAATCTACCACGTTGTACATGTGAAAGGTAAAATACAAAACATGACTACCAAAAAGCCTTTACGTCGTGGAATGAAAATTAAATCCAGCGACAACCTTAAGTTAACTAAAGGTTCAAAAGCAGTAATGATTGGTGCTCGTCGTGGACGCTTTATCTTGTCTACCAAGCGAGCCAAGCAAAAAGGCAATGAGTTTTATGCTTTTGTAAAAGATGTAGTTTCTCCTCTAAAGAAAAACGCTAAAGCAAGTACCCGTGGTGCCGAAGATACTGATGTAGAAAGCTTAAAAGGATACTTTGGTGATACTGACTTTGCTATTATTGGCGATAAAGTAGCTTTCAACTTAAACCTTTCTCGTTATCCATTGAGCAGAACCAAGTTATTGGTATGCCGTTATGAACACAATGGGCGGGTTATTAGCAAGAAATTACCTTTTGAAGGCAACACCGTAACTTTTGATCGTAATCGAGTATTTAAGAAAAATGATCAGGTCATCAATCCAGATGATGTTTCAAATATTGAAATCTATTACTTTGATCGTTCTAGTCGTTCTTCTCGCAAAGAAGCTTCCTTCAATGTAGTATTTGTAAATGCTGACGAGTTGAAGAGTGAATTGACAGAGTTGATGACGATCTATAACAAAGACAAAAACTTAGATGACAATGCCAAATATGGTCACGCTTACACTTATGTAAGAGATGTACACGCCAAGTTTTTTGACGAGAAAGTATTCAAAAAATGGTTAAAGGGCAATGACTTCATCAGCACTACTAAAGTGAAATTCATTGCTAAAAAATCTGAAGAGTAAAATTAGAGGTATCTCTAGTGTTCAGTCAAGTATGGTATTTAGGGTAAGTTTTGGATGAAGAATGAAGTATTTGAAGGCACGCGAAACTTGCATAGCCATAGCTACGCAAGTTTTGAGTAATGATCAAAGACAATGTTATTCGCCAGAAGTATCCTAAAATATAATCTTGACGGAACACAAATAAAATTATAGCATTATAATTGCGAAATAGTAGCCAGACAGTTCACATTGTCTGGCTATTTTGTTATTATTACTCGAAATATTCTCCAGAAAACATCTGACTAATCCCATCTAATTGGGGCTTTTGAATTAAATTAAACCCTTATATGGCTTCAAAAAGCAAAAAGATCAAAATATTACGGGTTACGGCGCTTAGTTTTGTCAATTCTATTTTGATGTTGTGGCTTACTTTTGTTTTGCTAAGCTATCCTTACGTATTTTTTGATGAATTTCCCCTCATTCGTTACTCTTCCGCGTTTAAAAACTTAATTCTTAAATGGGAAAAACCGCCCAATCCCGACAACTTTGCCTTTTTTGACATTGCCTATGACAAGGTGTTGATTGAAAAGACCGAGCAAATTATTAGTGATGGTGATACACTATCGGTACCCATTGGCCACCAGCCTATTACTGACCGAAAAAAATTAGCTATTTTATTTGAGGCAATGAGCAGAAATCCAAACTATAAATTTCTGGTTTGTGATATTGAATTTAAAGACTTTACCGAACATGATTCGGCTATGATTGCTGCCATCAAAAAGTTGCCCCGTATGGGAATTTCTTACCACCGAGACGATAAGGACAAACCAGTACATCCTGACATTGCTATTCCCAAGAGCAAGCTATCACTATCAGATCTGGAGAAGACATCTCAAAAGGCTGTAAAATTTAAGCTTTTTCACAATGATTCGCTTAAATCTACCCCTTTGGTCATGTACGAAGGCATTTATCCCAAAGAAAAGTTCAGAAAAGGCACTTTTTTCTATTGGTTAGGAGATCGGCCTATTCTTAATTCTTTCATTATTGATTACCGGATTCGCCCTTTTGGGTTTGGTGGTAACGCAGTAGAGAATGATACTACGCTCAAAAAGAAGAATCCTAAAGCAGTAAATTACAGCAAAAATAACCTGGAGGAATATCTCACCTTTAAGGTTCAAACCGACGAAGAGGATAAAATCACGGAAGTGGATTCAAGTTTTTATGAGTTTACCAGAGACCGTATTGTGTTTATCGGAGACTTTGCGGTGGACAATGGAAACGATATTCACGAAACAATCTACGGCGACACCCAAGGTCCGCTTATATTACTGAATGCCTTTTTAGCCCTTGAAAACCGCGATAATCAGATTACCGTTGGCTTTATTTTATACCTGTTGGTTGCCTACTGGTTTATATCTTTTGCTACCTTCTATTATAAGACCATCTATGGCAAATGGATCCAACGACTTACCAGAAAAAGTGATGCTGGTAGCTTTTTTGCTTCTATGACTATTTTTCTGGCTTATTTTATGACTATTTCTATCATTTCCTTCTTTACATTCAATATTCATATCGGTACGCTTATTTTGGCATTTTATATGAATATGATAGAAAAAGGGAAAAACTTTATGAACAAGAAATTTTCAGCGAAAACTGTAGAAGAAAAAGTAGTTTAGGAGAAAATTTATAAATTTGTCCATATAAGCTTTGGTTATTAAGCCAACCACATTATTTTTAGAAATTAATTCTCATACAAAGAATAGATCAAAACCTC
>DMXI01000651.1 GCA_003483885.1 Microscillaceae bacterium | reverse complement strand
CACGTAACTTCTAAAATGCCTCGTACTCGTGTAATGGGTATGGCCGGTATTTTGGATACGGCTCGCTACCGTGCTTTCTTGGCCAGCGAGTTGAACGTATCTCCTAAAGACATCCAGGCAGTATTGATGGGTGGTCACGGTGACACCATGGTGCCGTTACCTCGCTACACTACTGTAGGTGGTATTCCTGTTACTGAGTTGTTGTCTAAAGACAAGATTGATCCAATCGTAGAGCGTACCAAAAAAGGTGGTGGCGAATTGGTGAAATTGATGGGTACTTCAGCTTGGTATGCACCTGGTTCAGCTGCCGCACAAATGGTAGAAGCGATTGTAAAAGATCAGCGTCGTGTATTCCCAGTTTGCGTAAGCTTAGAAGGTGAGTACGGTATCAACAATAGCTACTTGGGTGTACCTGTTATCTTGGGTAAAAATGGTATCGAGCAAATCATTGAGCTAGACTTGAACGCTGGCGAAAAAGAATTGTTGGAGATTTCTCGTGGCAAAGTAAGCGAAGTAATGGCTACTTACGATAGCTTAATGGCTGCTGCTAAGTAAGCAATTCGTTTCTTTAAAGTATTGAAAGACAGGCGTAGTGCCTGTCTTTTTTTGTGCTGTTTTGTACCATTCCTCAACTAGTGTGAGCTTTCAACTTGTTCTTTTGTTCATTTATGTAGAAGTCTGAATCCCCCAAAAGAACGGTAAACCATCTATGGTAAGATCACCTTCTGAGGAATCTAGCCTATCATAACCTTCCTTTCCCAGTCTTCGTATCCATTGTATCATCATTAAACTTTAAAATAAATGATCTTACTAAACATATTTAAAGCCACTTCTACAGTTTTATCTATTTTTGTTTCTACCTGGAGAGACATGGGTGGTGATGACTTAGCTCAATTTAAAGTGGGGTTGTTTGTAACTTTAGGACTCTTCTTGGTGGGTATTGTAGCCTCTATTATTTTCATTCGACGAAAACCTAAAGATAAAAATGGTAAAATAGATGCTAAAGCTTATTCTGCTGACCAAAAATATACAAAAGGCCCAAAAGGGGTTAATAACTTTTTTCAGGATCGTTTGAAGTAAAAAATATAGTTTAACTTGAAGAAGTTATATAAAAAGATGCTCCCAAAGGATCACTTCCCTCACTCTCCGCTAGCGCACATCGTTCTCACCTGTGACTTGAGTATCAGATTCTTCACTGCGTTCTGAATGACACGTTATTCAAACTCCTCCTCCGCTGGCGTACATCGTCCTCGTGTATCAGATTACTTGAGGTGAGCTCCCGTTGGTTCTTCACTGTGCTCTGAATAACAGGCTATCTCCCCTTTGTTTCTTTAAAGTATTTTTTGAAAGACAGGTGTAATGCCTGTCTTTCTTGTTTATAGGGTCTGTACTCCCCTGATTCAAATAATTTTAATAAGCTCTTTTCTCAATAAGTTGTCCCTCAGGCACAATATCAGCATATACAAAGCATCCCTCCTTATCGAATCTTACATTGGCTAATTTATATCCATCAGGCACGCCCAATGACGACTTCAAACTTCTTGCAGCAGTATTTCTAATGCAATCTTGCCCACCTGTCAATGATTTCAGGGCTTGGTAAGAAAGGCTCTGATTTTTAAATTTTGCTAACGTTTTCATTATATATTTTAAGGTTAAAATGAAGAGGCTTTATTTTGATTTGCCTCATATGTTTTATGTGCTGCAAAGGACGATAGATATATATAAAATCACTTGGAGATATTAGGCAAAAACCTGGAAATAACGCGCATGTGCAGTAGATGTTTGTGTCTCACCAGTCTTAGGTTCCTTTTAGTAAATCTGGCAGTTTAGCGTAGTAGTAACTTAATACCATCCAATGAATGACCTGGTTTTATGTAGCAAGCTACTCAAGAATGAAACCTCACAGGTATATGTCTTGAATACCAAAAAATCTAAGATTAGGTAATACGAACAGATTCCTCGGCAAGCTCGGAATGACATTATAATTGCCTCAAAATTCTTATATTTGGAGAACAACGAACAAATCTTTGAACCGATGACTTACGACGAGCTAAAAGAACAAATCAATCAGGGAAACTTTACTGAAGTTTTTGAGTTTTTAAATGATTTGTATACAGACTTTTCTGATGATGATAAATCTATATTCAACGCTATCAGGAAAGAATACATTACTGGTGTGGCTAAAAATGATGCACATTTCATTAGTCGTTTAAAGGTTTTTGTAGGTGGAATTAAAAAGTTAAAAAAAACACAACCAAAAAGCTCACCTAAAAAGAAAACTGTAAGTTACCAAGAATTGATCAAATCAGCTCGGGTCCACTTTGAGTTAAATGAGTATGATAAGGCTATTGAAATCTATGAAAAAGTAAATAATATTAAACCTGACAACTATCAAGTTTGGTTTAATCTAGGAATTGCTTATAAGAAAACATCGAACCTACAAAAAGCCAGGAAAGCTTTCGAGAAAGCTATTCAAATCCAAAATGATGATTATCAGGCTTGGTATTACTTAGGTAATATAAATTATGCCATAGTTAAACCAAAAGATTGGGCTATAAAAGCATATCAAAGAGCAGTTGAAATTAAACCTGATTACCTAGAAGCTTGGTATAGTTTAGGAATTACTTATGATGATATAAACAAAAGACACGAGGCTAGAAAAGCTTTTAGAAAAGTTCTTGAAATCAAACCTGATTATCACGAAGCATGGTATAGAATAGGAATTAATTATAATAGTTTTGACCCCAAAGACTTTACAAAGAAGTTAAATAAAGAAACAGTATTAAGTGAAAGAGAGCGGGCTAACTTAGCAATAAACGCATACATGAAAGCCCTTAAAATTAAGCCTGATTATCACGAAGCATGGTGTAAATTAGGATTCACTTATAGGATGATTGATGATTTGAATGAAGCTATTGAAGCGCTGCAAATTGCTATTAAAATCAGGCCTGATTACATTGAAGCTTGGCTTGAGTTGGGTCATTGTTATAAGAACATTAACCAAAAACAAGAAGCGATTAATGCTTTTGAAAAGATTCTCGGGATTGATCCCAATCACTATATGGCTAAATTCCATTTAGATAACATAAAATCACAATAATTATTTACTCTTTGTTAGCCCCAGTTGTATTAAGTTTAGCGTAGCGGCAATTTAATACTATTTAATAAATGATCAGTCTCCCGACTGGTTTTGCGCAACAAGCTATTCAAGGATAAAGCCTCACATGTGTATGTCTTGAATACCAAAAAATCTAAAATTAGGTAACTCCAACAGATTCCTCGGCAAGCTCGGAATGACACTATAATAAGCCTCTAGTTGTATTAAGTTTTGTGTAGCGGCAACTTAATACTATTTAATAAATGATCAGTCTCCCGACTGGTTTTACGCAGCAAGCTATCCGAGGATCAAAGTCTACGCTGGCACAAATCATCCTCGCGTGTGCCTCGAGGACATCTTTCTTTTTTAAACCTTCGTATTAATATTGTAATCATCAACTTTCAAATAAATGATCATGCAAAATCTATTGAAAACCTCATTTACGCTTTTGTTTATCACGATCTCTAGCTGGTGTATGGCGCTCGACCAAAAAGATGTGGCACAATATCGCTTAGGGACTTACATTATGTTATCCTTATTAGTCATAGGTATTGTCATCACGATTATATTCATTCGAAGAAAGCCCAAAGATAAGAATGGAAAGATAGATGCTCAGGCTTACTCAGCCGATCAGAAGGGTGCTAAACCATCATTTCAAAACCGTCCTGGTGACTACCATTTTTAATTTAGAATCCGCTGATGTACATCGTCCTCAGGCATGCCTCGAATATCAGATTCTTCGCAGCGCTCTGAAGGACAATTACACCAACACCCCATTTCTCTTCCTAGTTGTATTAAGTTTAACGTAGTGGCAACTTAATACCAAGGATGAATGACCAGTTTCTTGACTGGTTTTGCGTAGCAAGCTATACAAGGATAAGGCCTCACGCATGCCTCGAATATCAGATTCTTCGCTACGCTCTGAATGACAATTACACCAACACCCCATTTCTCTTCCTAGTTGTATTAAATTTAACGTAGTGGCAACTTAATACCAAGGATGAATGACCAGTTTCTTGACTGGTTTTGCGTAGCAAGCTATACAAGGATAAGGCCTCACACCTGCCTCGAATATCAGATTCTTCGCGGCGCGCTGAGTGACAACTACACCAACACTCCAATTATCCTCACTTATACTTTACGCAATAAAAAAGTGGCCTTTTTAGAAGCCACTTTTAATCAGATATTTTCACTAAAGATCAATACAACACAAGCCACCCCGAATAGTGCCTGGAGTAAAATTAACGGCACATTCACAAGGATCACCATCCTGTGCATTAGGTGGTCTCGTATAGAAGACAGTACACCCATTCAATTCAAAGCAACCTCCTTTGATATCCCGTTGACATTCCCGCGACATTGGTTGAATGCTGACGTTTTGGATTTTAAACTTTTTCATATTGTGATGTTTTTTGGTTAATTAATGAAAAGATCAATATACAAAATATAGTCACCAGAAATAGTACAATTTGTTCTAAAATGCCTCGGTAGTATATCGAACTTTATGCTATAAAGAAGAAGAACGGAATACCCGCTCTTCTCATTTTTCAATTAGGTTTCATCTTGTGCTTATGCACAACACTGAGAACCGCCTCCGCTAATAGTGCCTAAACAAAGCTCACCGGCACTGCCTCTAAAAAAGCAAGGTTGGCCGTCAATAGGGGCTGGTGGTCCGTGACCAAAGGTTGAAGAACAGCCACAGGCAGCCACTAAACCACCCATAATATTCCTTTGTTCTTCTCTTGATAGCTTTTGGGTGTTGTTTTGGATTTTAAACTTTTTCATTGTTTTAATTGGTTAATTAGTTTACATAACTACACTAAATATAGTGGCCAAGAGCTATTCATACAAATATAGTTTGGATTAGTTTTACGCCATTCTTGGCTATTTCTTATACACGCAATCCCACAATAAAACGCGCAAAAACTGTATATTTAAGCCATAACTTCTAAACCTTAAAACCGATGACTTACGAAGAAATTCAGGAACAAATTGGCCAGGAAAATTTGAAGCAAGTATTTGAGTTTTTAGATAACCTGCAATCCGATTTTCCGATACAGGCTCACGCTGCTTATCAGCAAATGAAAGACAACTACATGGCTAAGCAGAATACTACCCAACTAAAAGCATTTGTAGAAGAGTATCGGGAGGTATTGAATGATGCCATCTTTAATAAATGGGTGAGTCTTGGCTATCATCATGACAACAGCCAGCAATATAACGAGGCAATTAAGGCCTATAAGCAAGCACTCACGATAAAGCCTGAAAACTATGAAATATGGAACACACTAGGCTCGGTATATTTTGATTTAGATAACTTTGATGCTGCCAAACAGGCATACCGAAAAGCGCTGGAAATCAAGCCTGATTTTCATGTAACCTGGCTCAATTTGGGAGGCATAGACAACAAACAAGGTGATTTATCCGGAGCGATTCGCTTGTACCAAAAAGCAATTCACTTTAAACCTGATTATGAGGAGGCCTGGTACAATTTAGGGGTGATGTATAGCCAACAAGGCCAACTATACGAAGCTATTGATGCCTACAAAAAAGCGGTTGAATTTAAACCTGATCATGTAAAGGCTTGGTATAACTTAGCGCTTGTTTACCACGATTTGGATCAAAAAGAAGGGGCACTCCAAGCCTATCAACAAACCATTGCTCTGGATCAAAATCATTACGAAGCTTGGCACAATTTAGGTTTTTTGTACGGTGATATGGGTAAGTCCGAAGAAGCGATCAAAGCCTATGAAAAAGCATTGGAAGCCAACCCGCAAGATCGCTTGCCGATATTGGGTATCGGCTGGACTTATTTTACCCAAGAGCAGTGGGCACAAGCCAAATCTTATTTTGAGCAAGTGCCTCATATCCCCAATGCCTTGATGAGTCTGGGACATATTGCGATGATAGAAGCCGACCAGGAGCAAGCACTTAAGTTTTACCAACAGAGTTTTGCCATTTTTGAAAATAAAGGCGAATTCTTTACCGATATGGAACAAGACTATCGCTACCTCGAGGCACAGGGCATCCAACGGCCAGCATTTGACCAGATTTTGACTCAGTTTCATACTGCTTAAACATAAAAAAAGTGGTCTCGTAAGAGACCACTTCATCATTTATTTTAATTAACATTAGATACAGCACAAACCATTTGTGATGGTACCAACACATCCAGAAAAAGCAAACTCACAAGGATCGCCTTCGCCAGCATCACGCCCTCTGGCATAGAAATCGGTACAACCTGACGAACCTGCTCCACCGTTGATGTGTCTTTGAGCATCTCTTGAAATTTCCTGAATGTTAAGGTTTTGGATTTTAAACTTTTTCATGTTTTATGTTTTTTTGGTTAATGAATAAAAATTTAGGTTGAAAAATGACCACACCTATGAGATGCAGCACAAGTTGTTTTGAATGATCCCACGGCAAACCGTTCCATCTAGCGTAGGCACAATACATTCATCTCCATCGCCAATAAAAGAAGCATGACAACCATACTGACAAAAGAAAAGCTCGGGTCTACCACCCAGAATGTTTTGCTGGTCTTTGCGTGATAGTTTTTGGATGCTTTGGTTTTGGATTTTAAACTTTTTCATTTTTATGTTTTTTGGTTAATGAATATATGCAGGTTTGAGTAGTTTATACTACTCTACCCACTACTTCAATGAAACAAAAAAGTAACGAAAATGATTAGAGAAATTTTGCAAAGCGGCAAGCTTGATCTTATTTGATCTATTTCTTTTACTTGCCTAATTTACCAAACTCTAGATACAGCAAAGTCCTTCTTGAATAGTACCAATACACCCTGGTCTATCAAGCGCAGTAACCACACAAGTTCCAGGTATTTCGCCAGTAGCAAATTGAGCGTAGCAACCTGATGGACAGTCTGGAAAAAATACTTTTCCTCCTTTAATGTTTCTTTGATCTTCGCGTGAGAGCTTTTTAAACTTTTTCATGCTTATGTTTTTTTTGGTTAATAAAAGGTAAGTATCTGGCCTGAAACAGATAAATACTTCTACCTGATACTTAGTATACAAATGAAATAAAAAATCAAAAAAAACGATTGGAGATATATTTCAAAAGACAAGACATATTGATCAAATATTGACAAACTACTTGTCAACTTTGCGCTTAAAGCCCTCGTACAATACAATAAACTAACTATTTAAAAATATGATGATCAGACATAACCTTTGGACAAAACTCCTTACTAAAATCACAAAGCCCTCTCTTTTATTGAGTCTCTTATTCGTTGGGATGACTACCCCTGGTATAGCAATGCCTCAAGACGAACTCGTCCAGGTTCGCCTGGGCACTGGCATTATGGGAGGGTTACTACTCATAGGGGTAATAGTTACTATTGTATTGATTCGGCGAAAGCCTAAGGACAAAAATGGAAAAGTAAAGGCTAAAGCCTATTCAGCCGACCAAAAATACCTTTCAGGCCCCGAAGGAATTAATAGCTTTTTTAATCCTCGTCTCAAATAACTCGAAAACCTTATGAAAAAATTTATTTATACCACACTGATGCTTTGCCTGATTATATTCAATGCTTTGGCACAAACTCGTGAAGAAATTCAGGCAGCCAAACAAGCGGCCCTCCTGAGAGTCATTGGTTATGTTGCGATTGGGGTTGTGGTTGCAGTGTTGGCAATTGTGGCCATATGGCTGTTGGTGGTGAAAAAGGAAAAAGACAGGAAAATAAAAGTGAAAACCTACTCACCCAAAGATACCTATTATAACAATGAAGGTGGTGGGGATGGGTTTCAAGGAGGGTTTTAGGAATCATTGACAGAGAAGGTAGAGAAGAGCGAGCTCCTCATCAATCTATGACAATACCGTGGCCAGAGTATAGTGGTTGTACTATTGCAAATGCCGTGGGATGTACTAGTTTCAGGATTCGCTCTACTCGTTAAAAGTTTCAATTCCTGTTGATTAGTAGAAGCAGCATTGATTGCCCACAACTACACCAAAACACATAGATGCATCAATTACACATCCGCCTTCCATATCTGGAATAAAACCATAAAAACACCCTGAAGGACAGGGAAAACCGCCTTTTAGGTTTCTTTGTTGAGCCTTAGTCAATTGTTGATTTTTAAACTTTTTCATGTTTTTATGTTTTATAGGTTTGATAAATAGACTACCACAATACTATGGCAAAATCAATCGCTTATCAAACTATTTACTCGTTTTGAAGTCTCACTAAACTAAGCGAGACTTTTTTATAACTCAACAAGTTATTAAAGACTCATTTCCCCAAAATTCTTCTGCTAAACCTTTGGTTTTATCATAGAACTCATCTCGACTTTTAATAATGGACTACAAATCGCTCACATTCAAAAAGTCGAGACGAGTTCATAGATAAATTAGTAAAGCAATATATACTTTATTATTTCGGTGAGTTTTGCATATCGGAAAAAGAGATGTACCACAAGTAGATGTAAAGGGAAATTCTTTTGATAAAGAAAGGCTATAAAAAAACAGGGGGAGTAATTTAGAGAAGAGCGAACTTCTCATCAATCTATAACAATACCGTGACCAGGATATAGTGGTTGTACTATTGCAGATGCCGTGGGATGTGCTAGTGTCAAGATTCGCTCTACTCAATGAAAGTTAATCAATGTTTATGCATTACAAGCAGCATAGACGGCCGCGAACAGTACCATAGCACACCTCACCATTAGGCCCAGGAATCGCACAACAATCACTTGTTGAATCCTGAAAAAACAAAGGAGCACAAATTCCAGTTGGACAAGATGATGGATTAGGCGGTAACCCTGGTTTTACTCCACCTAGCACGTTTCTTTGCTCGCCTGTACTTAATTTCTGATTCTTAAACTTTTTCATTGAATTATGTTATTAGGATTAGTAATATAATTTAATTGATGGTTTAAGATATGACTATTACATGAAAAAACTATATTAAAAGCATAGGATGTTTTCGCTGTATAACTTTTAGGCTTTTATTTTCATCTAAAGTTTCACAAAATTGGGTTTTTGTCATAGCACTTGTCTCAGCTTTTATAATCACTTATAAAGTGGTCATTATTATCGCTCCCATTCAACAAATTGAAATGAGTGCATAAAAAAAGGAAGAGCAGTTGCCTACCCTTCCCTATTTTTATTTGCTGATGGTATTAAACGCAGCATTGTCCATTAACGATCGTACCAAAAATGGCCTCTCCGTTGGGTCCTGGAACTGCACATCGACCATTAGGACCTTCAAAATAAAAAGGGTGGCAAAAAGACATTCCTCCTTTAGTTTCTTTTTGTTGTTCTTTTGATAGAATTTGAGCGTTGTTGATCTTAAATTTTTTCATTATCGTATTTTTTTAAAAAGTGTAATTAATAATTGGTAAGACTTGACTTGAGATAAATTACAAGCCATTTCCAACATTACAAATCAAGGCAAAAACATCCTCAATTGATTGGATGTATCTTTCAAAAGGTAGGACATATCGCTCAAATTACTAGTGAAAGTAGCTAACACAGAGGCAGGTAACACAGATAAGTCACTGATTATCAAAACACTGCAAACAATCCTATTCCTCAAAATATTCATTCCCTTCTCGATCTATATAAAACCAGCGCTTTCCTTTGCGAACCAGGGCTAATCCATTTTTGAAAGGTTTGACGGCAGTATATTGTAGGGGTAAAACAACTTCACCCTTGGGAGAAATGATACCCCAGCGGTTGTTGCGTTTGGCGAGTATTTGGTTGACAGTAGCCACCTGAAGGTATTGGTAGTTGCGAGAGAACAAAGTTTTTCCTTGTTTGTCAATGATATTCCAGCTTTGATCAGAGGCTAACATAACGGCCGTACGCCCATTGATAAACTTAAACAACGTACGCTTATGATCCTGACGAAACCATTTGAAGTTAATGACATACTGACAAGGAATGGCTAGTTTACCCGTACGATCAATAAATCCCAGTTTACCATCTTTCATCACTGCGGCAAG
Source organism: Microscillaceae bacterium (assembly GCA_003483885.1). Classification (GTDB taxonomy): domain Bacteria; phylum Bacteroidota; class Bacteroidia; order Cytophagales; family Microscillaceae; genus Microscilla. The sequence goes on along the minus strand of DMXI01000651.1, from coordinate 3,257 downwards.
ACCTTCAGTAAATCCGTGGACCGCATCATATTCAGACACATCAAGCACTTTTTTGCCTTGCTTATCGATAAAATAACGGATGATGGTAGAATCATTGGTTTTGGCTATCAGGAGGCACAGTCCTTCCGAAAAAGACTCAAAACCTGCATTTTTGACGGTATGTAGTTGTTTGCCTTGAGGATTGATTAAAAATGTTTGTTTGTGTAAAAAACCACCTGCTAATACATCATATTTTGGTATTTGAGTGGCTACCCAAGCTCTATTTTCAACAAAACGTGAGGCAAACTTGTATTGTGGTTTTATGACTACTTTACCCAAATAATCAATGTAACCATTGTAATCACCATCCCAGATGATAGCCAAGCTATCTCTATAGTTGGTTAAGCCCAAATATTGAATCGGAATGATTTCTTTACCAGTTTTGTCAATATACCCCGCCTTAAATTGTCCATCGGTGCGTTTGCCAAAGATCACCTCTACTTTGGCCCTCCCATTGCTAAAAGGTTGGGCTTTGTCATATTTGAGCGGGATTACAGTTTTACCTTGCGCGTTGATATAGCCAAACTTGCGCTCGAGTTCTACCAGAGCAAGGCCCTCCGAAAAGGGGTATACATAATCGTACATGCAGGGGATTACAATATCACGTTGCGCATTTACAAATCCCCAACGTTTTCCTTTGACAAAAGGGATCAATTTGGGAGTTTGGGCCATAATATGGGGGCTATTGCCCACAAGCAGGTTAATAGCAAGGAAAAATACAATAAAGATTCGCATCACTATTTAAGAGTCGGTCTAACATTGGAGTACTATTTTCATACAATTATCTTTCTTTTTGTCAAAGATATCGTACGCTTCTACTCCTTCACTTAACGCAAACTCGTGGGTAATAATATCGGTGATTGGGTATTTTTTGGACATTACTAAAGGCTCTACAATTGGTAGATAATGCCCTACCGGACAACGCCCAATCATAAACTGGAGGTTTTTATCATAAGCCTCTACTGGCGAAAAAGCAAAATGCGGGCTGGTATGTACGCCTACTGTAGAAATAATACCTCCTGGGCGCACCAAATCCATTGCCAAACGCTGCGCAGGAGTGCTTCCTACTACCTCCATTACGGCATCAGCACCGCGGCCACTGGTCGCTTCTTTGATAATTTCTACTACATTTTGGGTTTTATAATTGAGGGGCTTTGCACCAAATTTTTCAGCCATTTGTAGTCTTTCGGGCACCGCATCTACCACGTACAACTGCTGCGCACCTTGTTCAAGCGCCGCTACAATTGTCATCATACCCACTGGCCCACAACCCACAATTACATAGACTCCTTCGGGATGAATCTGGCAATTTTCAGCACAAAAATACCCAGTAGAAAGAATATCTCCCATTAGCAGGCCTTCTTGGGGTGTTACCAGGTCATTGAGCTTACGTAAGGTGCCATCGGCAATGGGCACCCGTATATATTCGGCCTGTCCACCGTGTAAGCCTTCGCCTTGTGCTACCCAGCCATACAACTGGCCATTTTCGCAGCGGCAAGTCAATCCAATGCGGCAATAATAACAATGCCCACAATTGGTGGTAAACGGACTCAATACTTTATCTCCTTTTTGAAAACGCTTCACTTCACGGCCCACCTCTACTACTTCTCCCACAAACTCATGCCCCATCACAGTCCCCGCATCTAGGCCTTGCTCATGGGCTCGATATATGTGTAAATCAGAACCACAAATGGCTGCAATATCTACTTTTACAATCACATCGGTGGGTTGTACAATGCCAGGGTCGGCTACAGTTTCGTAGTGAAGATTTTCTTTGCCGTGAAACGTAAGTGCTCTCATATGATGGGTGGTTTTATTGTTTGATGGTTAAATGGCCACTCTAATCAATCTACCTATGATATAAGCAGCCACTTAATCATACAATTTTAATCATTAAAAAATTCCTTCCCAGCTAAATCTATATAAGTGACATTGTCACCTACATTTACCAGCACCAGGCCATTTTCGAACGATTGAGCAAATTCAATGTCGGCTTCTTCCAGAAGAGCAATATCGGCTTCATATTTTAGTGGTATAGCTACTTCTCCCTGAAGGTTAATAAAACCGTATTTATCTCCTTTACGCACATAAGCTCTTCCTTCTTTGAAAGCACCCGCATAATCATATTCAAACCCAATCACTGTTTTGCCCGATTTGTCCAAAAATCCCCACTTATCGTCTTTTTTAGCTGCCAAAAGGCCTTCGCTGAATTCGTGGGTATCTTCAAATTGAGGCTCTACAATCACATTGCCTTGTGGGTCTATCAAACCATACAAGTCGTTTTGGGCAATAATGGCTCGATCTTCAAAAAAACCGTATGCTTCTTCAAATTGAAAGTCAATTTTTACTTTACCTGCTTTATCTACATAGCCATAAGTAGGCAATCCAGTTTCGTCGTATCCTTTGGCCACTGCAATTAGGTCGGTTTGGCCTCCCACATCTAAATCTTCGTAAGGCAAGGGTACTGAGGTATTATTTTCCAGATAAATAAGCTCATAGCGATCATCCATCCCCACAAAGGCAATCTTATTCTGAATATCAATGATAAAATTTTCGCTCAACTCTATTACATCGTTTCCTTCCTGGTTGATAATACCAAAAAACTGCCCTGTTCCGGCTTCTTCTACTTCTACCTCGGCATAACCATTCTTAAAAAGTCCAGCAAAATCATATGCAGGGGCAATTACCATATTATTTGCAGAGTTGATGTACCCATACTTGTCATCTACCAAAACCGCGGCCAGACCTTCACTAAAATCAGATACATCTTCGTAATCGGCAGGAATCACCAACTTGCCTTCAGGATTGATAAATCCGATGAGTTCGTCTACCATCACAGCAGCCAAACCTTCCTTAAAAGGATGGGCATCTTCGAAGGTGCAAGGAATGATAATATTGCCTTGTGGGTCGGCAAAACCCCACTTATCACCATTGCGATAGGGTATTAATGTAACATCCATGGTAATTATATTTTGAGCTTTTGTTTAATGTCTTTTGCTAATCTTGCTTGTTTTTGAGGCTTTTTTCAAACACCCCAATTTTAAGATGTAATCATAGAAAAGTATGGATTGGTATGCAAGTGTTTTATAGTTTTTTAGTTCTTTTTAGTCGATAGCTTATTAAGTGAAAAGCTAAAAACGAAAAGTGAAAAATGGCGCGATACGAAGAAAGGAGCAAGGATCAGGGAACAAGAGCAGTTTTCAAATTAAAAATGTAAA
>DMXI01000332.1 GCA_003483885.1 Microscillaceae bacterium | reverse complement strand
TAATAGTTTAGTTTTTGAAAATGTCCAATTAGTTGTTAATAAAAATTAACCTCAAAGTGTATGTCTTTATTGTTGTACTATAGCAAAGAACGTTCGAAATAATTTTTTGTTACTTTAAGCCTAATTTATTATATTAGGGCTTTTTTTATCAAGAGTGCCTTTTCGTAATCTGTAGGGGTTGAGGTAAGTAAAGGAAAACGTTGTGAAATAATTGTTCTTTGTTAGTAAAGAAATCACTTGAGTGTTAGCTTATTAACTATTGCAAAAATACAAAAACCGTGATGGATAATAAAATAAATTTGAAGGCATCATTTTGATTATTTTTTTATTTAAATCACACCAGGTTGATTTTTGCTCATCTTATTGACAAGGACTTTGCTGAAAGGTTTAATTGATCAGGGGATAAAAAAACTCGTTTCTATTTTTCATACAGTAATGAAAAAATGAAACGAGTACCAGAAAAGATAAATATTATACCTTAAGCCAGTGAGGCCTGCTGAGATTTTACTTGTGCGATTACTTCATCTACCTCTAGCAAAGCTTGCTCGCCAGTCTCCATGGTTTTTAAGGCCAATTTCCCTTCCTGCATTTCTTGTTCGCCTGCCACCACCACAAAAGGTATGTTCTTGCGGTTAGCATAGTTGAATTGTTTTTTGAATTTGGCCGTATCGGGGTAAATTTCACAACTAACCCCGGCATCTCTGAAGCGATGCAAAATAGGAAGCACATAAGCGGCTTCTTTTTCTCCAAAGTTGGTAAACATCACCTGAACTGAAGCATTGGTGTTGGTTGGAAATAGTTTTAGTTCTTCCATTACATCGTAAATACGATCTACCCCAAAAGAAAATCCTACACCAGAAACTCCCTCCATACCAAAAGCACCTGTTAGGTTGTCGTAACGTCCACCCCCAGAAATACTTCCGATTTGTACGTTATTGGCTTTTACCTCAAAGATGGCCCCGGTATAATAGCTCAGCCCTCGGGCTAGAGTAATATCAAAATCCAAGCGGAGGTTTTGCTCTACATTGGTTTGCTGTGAGATAAGCTCGACATATTTTATCACTTGCTCTATTTCGTCCAGTCCAGCTAACCCAGCAGGAGCTACTCCAGCGAATATATTTCTAAGTTGGCTAATCTTGGTAGCAATGTCTCCATTGATAGAAAAGAAAGGATCTAGTTTGAGGATTGCTTCTTGAGTCAAGCCTTTGGTTTCCAGTTCATTGATAACTCCATCTTTGCCGATTTTGTCTAGCTTGTCAATAGCCACACAAATGTCGGTAATGCGATCTTCTTCTCCAATGAGTTGGGCAATCCCAGTCAACACCTTACGGTTGTTGATTTTTAGATCAAAATCTTCAATGCCCAGATTTGGCAAAGCTTCATTGATCATTAAAATGATTTCGGCCTCGCAAATCAAAGAATCGGTACCTACTACGTCAGCATCGCATTGATAAAACTCACGGTAACGCCCTTTTTGGGGACGATCGCCTCGCCAAACGGGCTGAATTTGATAACGCTTGAAAGGAAAAGCTAACTTATCACGATTCATGACCACAAAGCGTGCAAAAGGAACGGTAAGATCGTAACGAAGGGCTTTTTCAGAGATTTTTGGGGTAAGACCTTTGTGATAATCTTTAAGCTCGTTCTTAATGCGAGCAATTTCTTCTTGATCTTCAAGGTTTTTGGTAGAAGCGTTTTTTTGATGATAATCATTAAGGTGATCTATATCTTTGGTGAGGTCTTTTACATAATCCCCCGAATTCAAAATCTTAAAAATCAATTGATCGCCTTCTTCGCCGTATTTGCCAGTAAGCACACTTAGTTTCTCGATAGAAGGGGTTTCTAGCGGAGCAAAACCATATTTTTGAAACGTAGCTCGGATCGTATCCAGGATAAAGTTACGTTTGGTCATTACTTCCGGGCCAAAGTCGCGGGTTCCTTTTGGAAGACTGGGCTTTTGTGCTTTCATTTTATATTAAGTCAGCTATTTGTATCGAAACTATTGAGTAACCAATACCTGACAGGTTGCGAAAACCTGTCAGGTATAAAAAATAGAGTGCAAAGCTAAGGAATTTAGACCAAAGTTGGGCATCAATTTGTACTTTGCGAAATAATGGGCTAATTTCGCGGAATATATTTATAAAATAATTTTTTGTTGAATTAGAACGGAGACAGAACAATGGCTGTGACTAGACTAGAGCGCAAGGGACGAACTAACAAGGCCCGCGCTAACAACCGCAAGTCGGTTTTGAAACACCAGAACTTCAAGCCTACCATCAAAAAGGTAGATGTTGAAGCAATTAAGAAGGAATTTGAAGCCAACAAGAAGTAATTTATTGGGTTATATTATTTGTGTCTACACAAATAATGGCCTTACAATTCTTGTTGACTTTCTTCAAAGAAGAATATGACAGGTGAGCCGATGGTTTCACCTTTTTTATTTCGAAGGCATTTCCTGTTTAAAAAGCTCCCCCCAACGTTTTATAATATTCCTTGGGTATTTCAATGCCCTGGTACGACTCCTGAAGGCTTAATAAAATTAGCCCACCAATGACTACGCCTGCAATTAGAATTAGTTTAGCGTGCTTTTGAGCACGAATGACGGATAAATGCTGGGTTTTCTGGTAATGAATGGCCGCTACGTGCCCAAATACACTCATTACTGCGAGAAAATAATAAGGCATAAAAAATAAAGCCGCAGGCAAAGCATTGACTACTATTGCGGCATAATAGAAGTTAGTGTCTAACTGAAGCACTTGTCTACCTTGCCACACGGTAGCTACAGTATGAGCTACAAGAAAAAAAGCGACATAAAGCCCCGTATATATTTGTAATTTGGGATAAAAGCCAGCGGATTGCTTACGAACCTTGCGCACCAACTGCACCCCACTAATGATCTGAAAAAGTACCGCAATGAGTAGGAGAGTCTCTATGACAGGGTTGCGATAAACTAAACGTAATGCATCCATTACTTGCATATGTAGAGAGGCTCCAAAGAGTGCAGTGAGGTGATTGAATAAATGTACACCGATAAATAAGCTGAGGGTGATACCCGAAAAATAATGCAGTTTTTTAGTATTCATCTTTACAAGCATTGTTATGTTTAAACCATTTTTTAGCTCTATTGAGCTGTAATCGGGCATAAGACAAACAACCTTGGCCGGATGTGACAAGAAGGTTGGATTTTTATAAACTTTTTAATTTCTCAGGATTGAGAATACTATAAATAGTAGAAATCTTGTCTGCTTCTAAGGTAAAGATAACCACGCTCCATATTTGGTTATTTTCAGAGAGTATAATTGCTGGCTGGCCTAGTACTTCTTCAAATCGGACTTGGGTGGTAGGCGAAATGTTTTGGGCAATATTTAGGTAGAAACCAGCCACTTTTTGTGCGCCAACAATCGGTAGTAGAGCAGCAGTAACTTTTCCTCCTCCATCGGAGTAGATCGTGATGTCTTCCTTAAAAAGTGTAATCAGTTGCTCCAAATCCCCTTGTTGGATATAATGAGCAAACTGATAAGCCTTGGCCTGATCTTCTGCGGAGATGGGGGAGGGGCTAACAGGTTGTTGAACTTTACCTTTGGCTCTCCTAAATAGTTGTCGGGTGTTATCGGGAGATTTTTGTATGATTTGGGCTATTTCCTGGTGAGGGAAATCAAACGCTTCTTTGAGGATAAACACGGCGCGTTCGTAGGGACTAAGGCGAGAGAGTTGCGTAGTGAGTTCGTAGTTTAATAAATCGCGCAACTCGAGTACTTGATCTAGTTGCAGGGTTTTATCTTGAACGGGTTCGGGTAACCAGAGGCCTTTGTACTCAAGGCGTTGCTGTTGTTTTTTTTGATTGAGGCAATGATTGATGGTGAGTCTGATCAGGTAATTTTTCTCATCCTGGATAGTTTCAGTATTCAGGATGAGCCATTTTTCGGCTACATCCTGTGCAACATCTTCGGCGTCGGTATAGCTGCCTAATATACTGTAAGCAATACTAATAATGAGGGGACGGTGTTGGAGGGGGAACATGGGTATTTATATTTTGGACCTCATAAATATAAAAAATGAATAATGATTTTAGAAAAAGAACTAAGCTAAACAGGATAGTCGCCGAAAACAATGCTATATAATAGAATGGGATTAAGCACTTATAACAAAAAAGCCAGCGGGTTTCCCCACTGGCTCGTGTGTGTAATATAGCCAGAGTGGCTCTTTACTCATTTTCTATTTTCTCGGCAACGCTTACTTTGGCCGATACTTTAAACTCCTCGATTTCAAACTCAACACCACCTTCAAGGCTGTCTTGAATTTCTATAGACAAGGCTTGTACTTCAGTAGCTATGTATGCTTCGTGCGTTTGGATGGCTTCTTTTACAAAATCATCCTGGGTATGGAATACCACATTGATTTTATCGGTTACCTCCAAATTAGCATCTTTGCGTATGTTTTGTACCCGATTTACGAGATCACGCGCAATACCTTCTTTGCGTAGCTCATCAGTGATTGTTTCATCTAAGATTACGGTCAGGTTTTCATCAGGGTCAGAAGCCACTGAGAATCCTTCTTTTACCTGAGAAGTAACCACCACATCATCCGTTACAAAATCAAATCCATCCTTGTTAAGTGTACCATTACTTTCTATGGCGGCGATGTCTTCTGTGGTAAAGCCATTCACCACTTTTTGTACATCTTTCATCTGCTTACCGTATTTTTTACCCAATACCTTAAAATTAGGTTTCACAGATTTAGTTACCATGCCCGAACTATCGTCCACAAAGTCGATGTCCTTGATATTGGTTTCAGCCATAATCAAATCCTTCACCGCCAATATTTGCGACTGACTGGTAGCATCCATGGCTGGAACAGTGATTTTTTGTAAAGGTTGACGTACCCGTATCCCTTTGCCTGCATCAGCCGTTTTTCGCAAGGAGTGGGTCAATGACGAAAGCTTTTGGGCTAACATCATTTTACGCTCCAAATCAGCATCTATTACTGCGTCATTGGCTTCCGGGAAGGTTGTCAAATGGATTGACTCACTTTGATCACGCTTGCTTACCTTGTTTAAATCCAGGAAGAGCGCTTCGGTCATAAATGGCATCACGGGAGAAGCCAATTTCACGATGGTTTCTAAACAAGTATACAAAGTTTGATAAGCGGCTACTTTGTCTTCATTGAGTTTGGTTTTCCAAAAACGGTTACGATTCAAACGTACATACCAGTTGCTCAAGTCATCCATCGTAAATGATTGAATGGCGCGAGTTGCTTTGGTAGGCTCATAATCATCATAAAAACCGTCCACTTGCTTAATCAAGTTGTTCAATTTAGACAATATCCAGCGATCTATTTCTGGGCGCTTTTCTACAGGTACTTCAGCTTGGCTAAAATCAAACCCATCCAAGTTGGCATAAGTTGCAAAGAACGAATAGGTATTCTTGAGCGTTCCGAAGAACCTACGCTGCATTTCCTCTATTTTATCGGACATCTCTTTTTTACCTGCTTCTCTTTCTTCAGGAGTAGTCCAGCTAAATTTCAAGTTGTCCCAAGGATTGGCATTAGAAATCATATACCAGCGAGTAGAATCGGCTCCGTACATATCCATGACCATAAATGGATCTACAGCATTACCCAAACGCTTAGACATTTTCTGTCCATTGGCATCTAGTACTAAACCAGTAGACACCACATTGCGGAAAGCCACTGAGTCGAACAACATGCCTGCAATGGCGTGCAAGGTAAAGAACCAACCACGGGTTTGATCTACACCCTCCGAGATAAAGTCGGCGGGGTATACTTCACGCTTATCAATCATATCCTTGTTTTGGAAAGGATAGTGCAATTGCGCGTAAGGCATGGCCCCTGAATCGAACCATACATCTATCAAATCAGGCTCGCGGTACATAGGCTTGCCATTGGGCGATACCAATACCAAATCGTCTACGTAAGGGCGATGCAAATCAAAGTTTTTACGTTTGAAATAGGCTTCTATTACGTCGGCACTTAACAAAGTGCTGCCATCATCATCAGTTTTGAGTTCTTTGATATTTTCAAACTCACCCACTGGGTTTTCTTTCATAAAACCAGCTTTCACTGATTGTTCCACGGCCTCATACAGCTCGTATACCGAACCTATACATACCTCTTCTTTGCCGTCTTCGGTACGCCAGATAGGCAATGGAATACCCCAATAACGCTGACGAGACAAGTTCCAATCCACCAAGTTTTCTAACCAGTTGCCAAAACGACCTGTTCCGGTATTTTCTGGTTTCCAATTGATGGTATGATTCAGTTCTACCAATCGCTCTTTGGCGGCCGTAGTACGGATAAACCAAGAGTCCAATGGATAATAAAGAACTGGCTTATCGGTACGCCAACAATGAGGGTAGTTGTGTTTGTATTTCTCTACCTTAAATGCCTTGTTATCTTCCTTGAGTTTGATAGATATCAATACATCGGTAGATTTATAATTAGGATCTTTTCGCGTTTCATCGTCTTCGTATTCAGCCTTGACATACATACCCGCAAAGTCAGTCACTTCTTGTACAAAGCGTCCTTGACGATCTACCAAAGGCTGGTCATTGCCATCCGCATCTTTTGCCATCACTGGGGGCACGCCGTGTTGCATCGTTACCCTATAGTCATCGGCACCAAATACTGAGGCAGTATGTACAACTCCAGTACCATCAGAAGTGGTTACAAAGTCCCCAGGGATTACCCGAAAGGCATTTTTTTCCAGCTCATCATTGGTTACATAAGGCATGAGTTGCTCATAGCGAACCTCTACCAAGTCTGTTCCTTGAAACTCTTTGACTACTTCAAAAGGCACCAACTTATCCTTTGGTTGGTAATCTTCCAGTTTAAGATCTTTGGCCTTTTCTGAAAAATGCTTGCCTACCAAGTCTTTGGCCAATACTACTGATACTGGCTCAAAAGTGTATTGGTTGAAAGTTTTCACTTTTACATAAGTGATCTTTTCACCGATGGCCAGTGCGCAGTTAGAAGGCAAAGTCCAAGGTGTAGTAGTCCAAGCCAGGATACGTACGTCTTCTTCTTCGTTGTTAAACAAAAAGGCTGAGCGTTCATCGTGTTTTACTTTGAACTGTGCCGTGATAGAAGTATCTGTTACGTCCTGATAAGCACCAGGCATGTTAAGTTCATGCGAACTAAGTCCAGTACCTGCTTTCGGAGAAAACGGCTGGATGGTGTATCCTTTATATAACCAATCTTTTTCGTGTAGCTTCTTTAACAGATACCAAACAGTCTCGATGTAGTCGTTATGATAGGTAATATAGGGGTTACCCATATCTACCCAATAGCCCATCTTTTGGGTGAGCTTTGACCAAATATCGGTGTACTGCATTACTGTTTTGCGACATTCTTTGTTGTAATCTTCTACTGAGATTTTTTTACCAATGTCGTCTTTGGTAATGCCTAACTGTTGTTCAACTTTGAGTTCAACTGGGAGCCCGTGGGTATCCCATC
>DMXI01000535.1 GCA_003483885.1 Microscillaceae bacterium | reverse complement strand
TGCTAAACCGAGGCTACAGCTCCGCTGTGCAGAGCTCACCAAAGGTAAATTAGCGCTGATCAATCGTTTTTTTAGCCCAGATTATAACTTAGCCGAAGGCGATCTCTGTTTCACCTTTGAAAATCAGTTATAGAAAACTAATTTTTAAACATACTTTAAAGGCCTGATGGTGAATTGAAAAAAAACCTACCCCAAACTGAGGTAAGCTTTCGACTCAAAGTATTACATAACTAAGCGTTTGATTGCTTGCAAATAAAATCACCTGCTTGCCATCAAACAGTTTAAAACATCCCTTACTTTGCTTTGGTATATTTGATGCGCCAGTTCAGCTTCCAGGTTTTGCCTTCATCCATAGATGTTTCCCAGTCCCAATCAAAACTGTCAGGCTTGATGTTATAAAAAACCATGCGCTGCATTACTGTTTTGCCCTTGAGCTTTCCCGCTGCCCCGGTAAACTTTCGCTCAAAAATGCGTTTATCCCCATCAAATTTTCCATAAAAATCAAGGTAAGCTCCTTGATTGTCTACCCAAGTTTGTTTCCATACCTTCGCAAAAGGATTGTACACTGAAAAACTCAAGCCGTGAAAACCCTTCAGGCTTTTGTCGTTCTTTACTTGAAAATTTTCCTGAATCACTTTATTGTTCAATATCTTCGTAATTTCGTTGGTAGCTTGCCCGGTAGTTCCATCTGCATTTTTCCAGGTAGCGTTCCATTTACCTACCCAGAAATCAAATTTTTTGTCTAATGGGACTTGAGATTGAGGAGTCTCAATAGGTAATGACGATAAACTCATGAGGGCAATGAGTACCGAAACAATAGAATGAATCATATGCCTTAGATGTTTGATAAAACAATACTTTGAATGGTTCAAACATCCGCGGTTCTGAGGTAAAAACAGTCAAATCCGATAATATTTGACTAGTTTTTTTACTTTTAGGGGGCAAAACCTCAAGATGAGCCCAGATTTTAAAAACAAAACCACCATGGAAAACATAACAAAGGAACACATAACAAGCTATCCTTATCAGTCGCCTATTGGTCAGTTTGATATCATAGGAAATGATCAAGGCATTCAAGCCATTCAGTTTGTGGGCAAACAAGAACAACCAATAAATAAAACAACCCTCGTAAATCCAGTGGCAGATTCCTGGCCTACATCTGTTCAGCAATGCTTTCGCGAACTGGACGAATACTTTGCTGGCAAACGGATTGATTTTGAGGTGCCACTTGCCCCCGAAGCTACTGAGTTTCAGCAAAAAGTTTGGGATGCTCTGCTAGACATTCCCTGGGGACAAACTTTGACTTATGGAAAAATTGCCGAGCAAATTGGCCAACCCAAAGCAGCCCAAGCGGTAGGAGCTGCCAATGGGCAAAACCCTATTCCTATCATTGTGCCTTGTCATCGGGTAGTAGGCAGCAATGGCACACTCACTGGATACGCTGGAGGGTTATGGCGCAAAGAGTGGCTCTTAAAGCACGAAAATGTAAAACTGCCTGGTAAACAACTTTCCTTGTTAGATTTTTAAAGCACGAAAAATGACACAAATTAACTACACCTTACTGACAACCGATACCGAAATTCACCAATTGTTGGCATTGCAGCAAAGTAACTTGCCTCAAAATATTTCTAACCAAGAAGCCCAAAGCCAGGGATTTGTTACGGTGGAGCATGACTACGCACTCATGAAGGCTATGAACGATGCCGAGGCTCACGTCATTGCTAAAGACCAGCAGACAGTAGTAGGGTACGCTTTGGTGATGTTGTCAAGTTTTCAGGATCGTATCCCAGTATTGCAGCCTATGTTTGCTTTGCTGGATGGTTTGAATTTTAAAAACAAGCAACTCTCTGATTGTCAATACTTTGTAATGGGTCAGGTATGCATTGATAAAAACTACCGAGGCCAGGGGATTTTTGATGGCTTATATGAGAACCTGCAAAAAAACTATCACCAAAAATATGAATTTGTGGTAACTGAGGTAGCCACCCGCAATGTACGTTCTATCAAAGCGCATCAACGAGTGGGTTTTGAACTGCTACACCGCTACACCGACCCCCGAGGCGAGGAGTGGGATGTGATTGTATGGGACTGGGTTTTAAAGTGAAAAATTTTTTAGTCCATAGATGACAATCCAATGCTGTTTCCCTAAGGGTATTTTGTTGCTTGCGTAGCAGACCACCTTAGTCCTCCTGCTCTCAGGAGGAGACTTCTTCGACACGACAAGGGACTCGAAGAGCTGTTAAGGAAACAGCATTGGACGACAGTCCACGGTCCATAGTTTCTTAGTTCGTAGCATAGCAAGGGCTAAGTGAAAAATGAAAAGTTGGCTCGAAACGGAGTTAAATTAAAAATGAAAAACGTAAAATGACGCGAAGCGTCGCTTTATCGAGTCCAGAGAGTTCCCTCCTGTTTAGGAGGGCTAGGGTGGTATTTTAAGTGAAAAACTAAAAGTGAGATTAGCTACGCAGAGCTCCCTTTGGTCGGTTCTTCCTACGTCAGGACAAGAATGAAAAGTTAGCGCGAAACGGAGTTAAATTAAAAATGTAAAACGTAAAATGAAAAATGACGCGAAGCTGAGAGTGGATCAGGGAGCCAGGAACAAGGTCGGCGCGAAGCGTAGCTAAAGGCTAATAATCAAAAACGTATTCTCATATTTGCAAAACGTTGTCCTGAGCGTAGCCGAAGGAACTAATTTATAATTCATCCATTCATAATTAAACATCAGCCGAAGGTGTAACAATTAAAAAAACAGTTGACTATCTGTCAAACCAGCTACGACGACGGCTCAGTTTAAGGTCTTGTAAAATGGCTGCTTTTACTTTAAGGTCAAAACTAAACGATTGGAACTGACCAAAAGGAATCCAACTAAAGCGCATTTCCCAACAGTGTAAATCTTTGTAAATATCTAATGTGGTATACGAAAGGTTTTTGGCTTCAAAATCATAACCCGAAGTCACACTTACTTTCCAGGTTTTGGTAATGCTCACATCTCCATTAAAGTTGAGGGTTCGGGTAACGACACTTTTTTGGAACCCATTTTTATTATAAGCCATATTAAAGTTGATATTGAGACGCCAGGGAATGTCAAAATCGACATAAGAATTGGGGTCATTCATAATCTGTCTTTGCCTAAGTTCGGTATTTTGAGCCGCGTTTTGGAGTTTATTGATTTTCTCTTGTCGCCGTTTGCGAAATGCCTGAGGGGTAAAGTTGGCTCCCAAAGCAATACTGGCATTACTGAGCTGCCCACCAATGGTTGGATTGGTAATGTTTAAATCCCGATTCCAACCAAACACATCTCTTTGTTGCTGTACAATGGTTCCTCCTTCGTTGCTGATAAGCTCCCAAGTATAAGGATTGTAAGACCCTGTCACGTTCAAATCGATGAATTCCAACAAACGAGTACGTGCATTGATCGATATCCTGCTGAGGTTAAACGAATCGGCCAAAAAGTTATAAGAACCAGCAAAAGAGAGGTTTTCTAATAATTTAATTTTTTTACTGGGGTTTTTACCAGTAGTGTCTTTAGTGTTTTTTACCTTCATTTCAAAGGTGTTACTCAGTGAGAAGCCCATTACGGCGGAAGCAGCCCCGGAAGGTCCACCAAAAATAAAGGAAGTACCTTGAAACCTGGATACAGGTACAGGGTCGGTATTGGCCGCGGTTTGCACCGTTTGAAAAGACCCAAAACGTTCTTCCTGAAAATCGGGTGAATAACTAAAGTTGACCGAAGGGTTCATAATGTGGCGAATGCCTTCTACATTTTTGCCCAAAAACCGTATTTTTTGAAATAAACCATAAATCCGGGTATTGAACGCAATACTGGTACGGTACGAATACCCACGGGCAAAACCATTCAAAGTATCTACCAAAACTACCTCCCTGGTAGGGTCATACTCATATTGTAATTGTTGAGGATACCACCATTCTTCATAAGATATAGAGGGAGTTACATTGATGTATTTTAACAACTTAAAGTTGGTACTCAGCGGAATACTATGGCGTATACCAAAACCTCCCCGACGAACCAGCTCTGGCAAGTTAGAAGGGTTAAAATCAATGGAGTCACTGGCAGTCTCTCCGCTGCGTGGTACAAAAGTAGTACTGGTAGCTAAAGGAGTATTGGTCAGAGTTACCTTACTGGTGAGGGTATACGTCAAACTTAAATTTTGAAAAGCATTTTTGGCGGGTTTCCCTGGTTTTTTAAAGGGGAAAAAACGGGCCATTTGCAAACTCACATCTGGCAAGTCCATATTCATAATCCCGGTTTGCACGTTTTGGTTATGGCGTGCATTCAGTCCCAGGTTAAATTGTACATCACCTATAGTGTAAGTATTGCTATAAGAAATGTTAGACGTAAAATTATTGGACAAACGGTTTTGGGTTTGGAAAGTATTGTTAGCATTAAAACGGGAAGATCCGGCCCTTACCGATGCTGAGAACCGACTCGTTCCACGAGGGATGGGAGCGTGGTTCCAGGTTACCCAAAAATCCTCAGACGTAGCTCGGTTGAGTTCGTCGCCAGTAATATTTTTATTAAAAGCCAATGAAGCCCGGCCACTAAACCGATAACGTTTGCGATATTCGGTACGCATGCTGACTCCCCAGCTACCATTGGTGTAAAAATCACTTAAAAAAGTAATACCCACATAGGGACTCACCGCCCAATAATATCCTCCCTGGCGGAAGAAAAAGCCCCGTTCTCGTTCCTCTCCATAAGTAGGAATGATGATACCCGAAGTGTTACGATTGGTAAAAGGAAAAATTCCAAATAAAAAGCCCAGAGGAGTGGGTGCATCGTTTACATAGAGATTGAATGGCCCCGTTACAATCTGTTTCTCAGGAATTAATTTAAGCTTATAAGACTTAATATGAAAGTGGGGTTTTGCCAGATTACAGGTGGTAAAATACCCATTGAGTCCAAAAGTCTCGTTCTTTTCGTTTTTCTTGGCTTTTTGCAATACAATAAAACCATCACCTTGTTTGGTTACTACCCGATTGATAATTCCTTTGCGGGTTTTATAGTTATAAATCATCGAGTCGGCTTCGTAAGAGCCTGCATTGTCCGAAAATACCGGTCGCCCTACCACTTTTCCCGAAGAATCTTTCACTGCTTTGGCCGTGATAAGGTTGGTCTTCATATTGACCTCTATATAGGCGGCATCTAGTTTGGTATCGCCATACACTACTTTGGCTTCTCCATATAAATACATGATTTGCCCCGTAATGTCTAGCATGACTGAGTCACGAGCATCGTATTTAATGGTAGTTTTAATATCTCCTTTGGCCTGGGGAGTACGACGGCGGTTGGTATCATTGCGAGTAGTATCTCCCAAACGTACCTCTACCGAATCACGGGCAAGTTTTCGGGTGGTGTCCGGTTTAATCAATTCTTCCTCATTTTTTTTGGTAGTATCGGTGGGCGATACCTGTCCCCAGGTGCTTTGAAAGGACACCAACACCAAAAAAAACATCCAAACTCCCAAAAACTTAGGCATATATTGCATACTTCAATTACTTCAACGCTTATTCTTATTTCTTAGTAGTTAGTTGATAATTCACCGTTTTTAACGTTATGATTGGTAAGGATTCATAATTAACCAACTACTAACTATGGACCAACCGCTAAAAACGCAGGCGCAAATTTATGTATTATCTTTTTCAAATTCTTTTAAAAAAATCACAATTTTGCAACAAAATGATACGAGCTCACTTATGCCAAAATATCTTTTATTGATTTGCAGCCTCGCTATTCTAAGTATTAA
>DMXI01000131.1 GCA_003483885.1 Microscillaceae bacterium | reverse complement strand
GAACCACCTGGTTGGGGAATAGCTACATATTGTAAATGATACTCCAGGTCAAAGTGGGGGTCTTCTATCCAGTAAGGATGGCTCATGTCCAAAGGAGCTTCGACTAGTCGTTGGCGAAAGACTCTGGAAATATGTAGGCGAGATTCTATAAAATCCCGAAATTGGTAGTAATCAATGCGGTCTCCTTTTTGTGAGGGTTCAAAAATATACACACCGCCTACATGCATAGGGGCACGCGTAGACTCTATATATAAAAAAGTGGCATCCAGGCCGGAAAGTTGTTGCATGAGTAAATGAAAAATTAAAAGTTTAAGGCTAAGGAATGGATAAAAATAACCTCCCGATCTGGAGACGCCTTTATATTCTGATAAATCGTTACTTTGATTGCCTGTAGTGATGGGCACAAAGGCAAAAATGCCTTCTCTCAAAATAAAATTTCTATCTCCCGATTAGTAATTTATTTTTGAACTATTCCTGATTTCTGGCTCAAGCTTCAATTTACAAGCTTTTGGGGAGTCCACAAATAATTAGCGATTTCACACGTATTTTTTTTACCTTACAGTGTAATTTTAAAATATTCAACGGCGATTATCGCTAATACACACATAAACTATTATCAAAAAACCTAACACTTACTTTTTATTAGGATTATTTAAATAAATGCAAAATTTATCGGAAATACAAGTTTTATCCTGATACAACGCTACTTCTATACAAAATCTTGGGGCAGTACCTGTCTTTTACTTCGTAAATAATCAAAAAAACTCTCTCCAACATACATCAGAGAGAGTTTCGAAAGAATCAAAATATTAGTAAACTACTTTGGAATGAAAAGTTAAAAGTGAAAAACGAAAAATGAGCGCGAAGCGGAGTTAAATTAAAAATGTAAAACGTACAATGAAAAATGGCGCGAGGCGAAGTAAATTAACCATTCATCATCGATCATTAATCATTAGAAATGATAATTAATTATTAACCATTCACTACTAGATTTTCAGTGTTTAAATACCCATTTGTGTCATTTTTCATTTTTAGTTTTTAATTTGTCTATTTTTTCGGTTTTTTCTGAGGTGGAATCTTAATTTTGTCAGTCTTCTTCAGTCCCTTCACTACTTCGATGTTGATTCCATCTGAGATACCAGTTTTGATATCTACTCTTTTAAATTTTTGCTTACCGGTTTCTACTTCTACGTAGGGTTTATCTTTGGCACCCTTGGTTTTGGCCTTTTCAAATTGTAGCAATTTCTCTTTAATAGCCAGCACTTTTACTCGCTTGGCCAATACAATATCGGCATTGGCACTGTAGCCTGCACGTAGCTTATCCTCTTTGCTCAAGATGAGCTTGGCTCTGATATCAAATTTAATGGCTCCTTCTTCGGTTTTTCCTTTGGGAGAAATGTACTCTAACTTGGCTTGGAATACCTTATCTTCAATGGCTCCAATGGTCAGGTTCAAGTCCATTCCTTCTTTGATTTTGCCCACTTCCGACTCATCAATTTTCCCTTCAAACACCAAATTGTTCATATCGGCTACGGTGGCAATGGTAGTACCTTCGTTAAAGTTGTTACGCTCAATCACCGAACTACCTACCCGCACAGGTACATCCAGCAAAATACCGTCTACTGTAGAGAAAATATCATTGGCCACATTACCAGCTCTTTGTAAAGCTCCTTGTTGGGTAAGCTTTAGATTATCTTTGGCCGCATCCAGTGATTGCTTGCGTACTTGTAAGTCTAGCTTGAAACGGTTAAACTCCTGCTGAGAAATTACTTTTTGATCAAACAGTTGCTTGTTACGATCGTGCTCTATCTTCGCGTTGTTGTAGTTGATTTGGGCGTTTTGCAAGTTGCCTTGGGCGGTATTGATTCCGATCATGTCTCGGTTTCGGCCATCCAGGTTTTGTACTACCCGCACCCGCGCTATAATTTGCCCTTTCTTCACTCTTTCGCCTGCCTCTACATACAGTTCTTCAATAATACCCGATACTTGCGGCTTGACTTGCACCTCACGACGGGGCACAATAGAGCCAGTAGCTACCGATTTCTTGATAATGTCTTGAACAAATGGCTTCTCGGTTTTGTAAACGATCGGGTCTTTTTTTGATTTTTTATAGAAATAATTACCTAACCAGGCAGAAAGTACTATAAAAATCGCTCCGGTGATTCCAAAAAATACTTTTTTCATGGTGATGTTTGGTTTTGAGCCCTCCAAAGGAAAGCTTCAATAGTTTATAATATTTTTATTCTAATTATCTTAATTATTCAATTACTCATCGCTCAAGGCTTCCACGGGGTTTACTCTGGCCGCTTTCCTGGCGGGAATAAATCCAGCAAATGTCCCTGTAACAATCAAGGTAGCCAAGGCACTTACGGCAATGGTCATATCTACCTCAGGGTTGGCGAAAAAATTACCCTTTACTCCCATCGAATTGATAAATTCCATCAGAGCCGTGCCCGCCAGCAGGCCAAAGTAACCTGAAAGCGCTGTAATCACAATGGACTCTTGTAAAATCAAGCTAATGATAGACCAAGGCGTGGCTCCAAGCGCCTTACGGATGCCGATTTCTTTAGTACGTTCCCGCACAATTACCAGCATGATATTACTCACCCCTACTGCTCCGGCGATGATGGTACCAATACTTACAAACCAGCTAAAGGCACCAATGATAAAGAACAATCCTTGCACGCGAGCGTATTCTTTTTCTACATTGGCCGAACCCAGGGCCTTTTTATCAGTGGGCGCTATAGAGTGACGCTTGGCCAACAATGCCTTAATTTTATCTTCAATGACTACCGCAGGTATGCCTTCTTTGGGTGTAAAAGCAAAAAAACCGACCTTATTTACTTGGTTAAAGGCTTGCTGCAAGGCGGTGTTACAAATAATAATGGTTTCTGCGGCTTCTTTGATGTCTTCGCTATCGCCTTTGCCTCGGGAGATACCTACTACCTTGAAAGATATTCCCCTGATACGGATATACTTGCCAATGGGCTTCTCGCCTTCTTCGAATAAGACTTCTTGCACTCTTTCTCCTATAACCGCTACTTTACGTTTTTGCTCGATATCGAGCATGTTGATAAACCTCCCCGCAATGACCTCAGCAGGTCTTACTTTCAAAAAATCAGGGTATTCACCGTTGACTTCAAAAGAAGAACTTTTGGTTTTATAATTTACCGAAAACCCTCCTCCTAGCCCATTACGAGGGGCTATTACATCTACTTCGGGTATTTCGTTACGAATGGCTTTTACGTCGTCGTTGGTAAATTGTACCCGACGGCCTACTTTGAGCCCTTTATAAGGCTCGCTGGTACGACGCGACCATACAAATACGGCGTTTTTGGCTACATCAAAGCTTTCTTCTACGCCATTCTGAAACCCACGGCCTGCTCCCAACAATACAATCAGCATAAAAATACCCCAAAATACCCCAAAGGCAGTCAGAAAGGTACGAAGCTTATGCTTTTTGACAGTAGCGTATATTTCGTTCCATTTATCTAAGTCAAACATGGTTATATTTTTTAGTTTTCAGTCGACAGTCAACGGTCCACAGTCGATAGTCCATAGTAGCTCAAAGCATTACGACCCAATTAAGTAACCATTCAAACTATCATTTTTGCAAAATTGATTGTATCAGCACCTTGTGTCACTTTTCAATTAAGGAACTCTCTAAATCAATGCATTGCGACATTTTTCACTTTTCATTTTTAGCTTTTCACTTGCGAAGCATCACTCTGCTCTTAATGCCTCAATTGGTTTTACCCGAGCTGCTTTCAAAGCAGGCACTAGCCCAGCAAAAGCACCCGAAATTACCAGAATAATGGTGGCCGCTATGGCTACTCTCAGATCTACTTCAGGATGGGTAAAATAAGGGGCTTGCCCTCCTGATTTTTCTATTTGGCGAATGCCAATACTCATGAGTTCCAACAACCCGGCTCCCAGCAACAATCCCAAATATCCTGACAAGGCCGTAATAAACACTGACTCTTGCAAAATGAGGCTGATAATGGACCAGGGGGTGGCACCCAGGGCTTTTCGAACACCGATTTCTTTGGTGCGTTCTTTTACAATAATGAGCATAATGTTGCTCACTCCTACTATGCCGGCAATGAGGGTTCCTATACCTACAAACCAGACAAAAGCTTCTATGCCGGCAAATAATCCGGTAAAACGTTTAAAATTTTCTTCGTTGTTGTTGATGCCAATGGCTTGCTTGTCGTCTACTGAAAATCGGTGACGAGCGGCCAGTACTTTGCGAACCCCTTCTTCTACCTGGGCAGCACTTACTCCTTCTTTGGCCAAGGCTCCCATCAAATTTACCCGTCGTTTGGTATCAAAAATACTTTGATAAGTGGAAAAAGGAATGTAAGAACGTTCTTCACGTCTACCGTTTCCGCCGTCCAATTCGTAGGTACCTATTACTTTGAAATAGACTCCTTTTACGTTGACATATTTGCCAATAGGCGGAATAGAATCGCCAAATAAAACTTCTCGGGCACGTCGGCCCAAAATCATTACTTTACGCTTTTCTGCCAGGTCATTGGGATTGAAAAAACGTCCTTTCAACACGGTTTCTCCATTGATTTCAAAAAAGGTAGAATTGGCTCCATACAGGGGAAATGATCCGTTTTTGGTTTTGTAGTTCAGCGTATACTCTCCTCCAAGGCGGTTTCTTCGGGCCAAACTGGCCAGTCCGGGTACTTCTCGGGCCAGGGCTTCGTAATCATCGTTGGTAAATCTGATTTGACGCCCCGGCTTCATTCCTTGATAAGGGATGGTAGTTTTTCCCTGCCAAATCCACAAACTATTTTTGGCTTCGTTCCCAAACTCTCGCTGCACTCCGTTTTGCATGCCGCGTCCCGCACCTAGCAACAAAACCAGCATAAAAATCCCCCAAAACACCCCAAAAGCGGTCAGGAAGGTACGCAACTTGTTCTTGCGCATCGTCCCCAGGATTTCTTGCCATTTATCTAAATCAAACATGATGAGTTGGTTATATGGTTTTCTGATCAACAGTTTTCAGTCGACGGTCGACCGTCGACTGTGGGCTTACAGCCACTTTTATTCCTTCACAGTAAGTTCTTCTTGCTTTACTTTGTCCGACTCTATGATTCCGTCACGCAGGCGAATCACCCGATCGGTTTGTTCAGCAATTTCGTTTTCGTGTGTTACGATCACCACTGTAATGCCTTTGCGGTGTACCTCCTTGAAGATATCCATCACTTCCTGGGTGGTTTGGGTATCCAAGGCTCCAGTGGGCTCATCGGCCAAAATTACTTTGGGTTGAGAAATCAAGGCTCGAGCCAATGCCACACGTTGTTTTTGACCTCCAGACAGCTCACTGGGCGTATGATCGGCTCTATCTGATAAGCCCACCATTTCTAAATACTCCATGGCCAACTTGTTACGTTTACGACGACCCACTTTTTGATAATATAGTGGTAAGGCCACATTTTCCTGGGCGGTTTTAAAAGAGAGTAGGTTAAATGATTGGAAAACAAACCCAAGGAAGCGATTGCGATAATAGGCCGCTTTTTTGGCCGATAGGTTTTGAATCAGGGTATTATTCAGGTGGTACTCGCCCTCGTCGTAATCATCGAGAATACCCAGAATATTGAGCATGGTAGACTTACCCGAACCCGAAGACCCCATAATAGACACCAATTCTCCTTCTTGAATGTCTACATCCAGGCCTTTGAGTACGTGTAATTTGTTTTTACCCACCGAATAATATTTGTGGACTTGTTTGAGAGTAATCATAAACACATGGTTATATATGGTAAGCAATTGTTCATAATTGAGTAAACAACTACCTGATTTTCAATAGTTTTATATCTTTTAATGCGAGTTATTAGTATCGATCACCTAGTAATTTGTATTGCAAGGTAGCTTTTTTTCTATGAAAAGCAAATTTTTTACAAATAATCAATAAAGTTTTATCACCTGTTGGGAGCTATTATTTCCTGTTTTGCAGATAAGACACACCTTTGCTGAAATTGGTTGCACTAGTCCTTTGTTTTTCATAAAAATATCCTGACTATCTCCTTCTTAAGACAATAGCCTCAAGGTAATCACCTTAAACCTGAGGTAAAAATATTTTACACAATTCGTTGTACAGGTTTATCGGGAAGTACTTATGTGAATGGTCTCACCTGTTTTTCTCCACTCAGTTGCCCGCATTTTGTATACCCAATCAAGACAATCAAACACAAAACACAATGAACATATCTAAACTATCAAAACACGGGCTACTGCTTTGGATGGCAGCTTTCAGTCTGTTATGGTGCAGCAGTTGTACCTCTTCTAAACCTTATCCAACTTATGCGCAGCGTACTACCACAGCCAACGACAACAATGTGGTAGTAGTCAAAGGCAAACGTCCTCCCTGGATGCAAAGAAAGGGCAGCGCTCAGGTTATTTTCCAGGGTAAAAATAACTTACTACAGGTCATGTTAAACAAGCAAGCGATGCCCAGCGGAGGCAATCAAGTGATTGTAATCAAGGGCAATGGCAATACGATCAAAATTGACAGTGCCGACGTGGCCAATGCTCGTTTTATGCGTAGCGCTAATGGGGACACTTTAGTAATTATGGGAAACCAACAAAGGTATGTGGTCAAAAATGGCCAAATCGTGGTCCCTCCCAACCCAAAAGGTGCACAAAGCAATACTTTAAAGATCAGGACTACCCCTTTTCAAAAAAGTCGTTACTTGCCCGATTTTAAAACCCAAATGGAAGGAGGACATAAAGCTCATTTTCATTATTTCAATGGACTTAGAGAAATTAAATTTGCCCTCAATTATTTTGTTGGGAAAATTGAGCAGGAAGGAGATCCAGAAAGCTACTTTGAGTTAGCCGAGATGTATAGAAGTGGGACAGGCACCTACATCTGTTTAAAGAAAGCAGCAGAACTGTACGAGTATGCCGCAGTAAAGCAACATAAACTGGCCATACGCCGCCTGGGTGATTTTTACCATCATGGAGTTGCGCTTAAAAGGACTATATTTCCAGGAGGAAAAAAAAGTAAGGAAGAAATTTATTGCAACAGTATTCAAAAAAATAAAGCATTGGCCAAATTTTATTACGCTCAGGGAAGTCAATTGGGCGACTTGTATTGTACTGCTATGCTCAATGAAATAGATTAAATGATATTGCTAAATGGTTATATGGTTGCGTAATGCATTGTGGAGCTATATAGCCATTTAGATTCAGAAATTAATAAGGATAGAAAAACTCTGCGTAATCTCTGCCAATAACTCTCAGTACTTCTTGCTACAGTTCATCTTACTAAATTTTCGGTTCACCCTCCTTTTTTGTCGCTTCTTCGCTACCTTCTATTATAAAAACCTGGTTCCTCGTACATTTGAATATATTATTTCAGTAAGCATTCACGACAACAATTCAGATTTTGAATAGTTGAGTACACATGTAACCTTAAATTTAAAAAAGATGGTACACTACTTATTTGCTCTTATGATGACTTGGGGGGCTATGACGGCTCCCAAACCTGTGGCAGGGGAACTTGTCGTAACGGTTCAAAACATTAAATATAACCGAGGGAAAATTTATATGGCGGTATACAATCGTAAAGAAGGTTTTCTGGAAGTGAAAAACGCGGTAGCTACCAATGTAACCAAAGTAAATGGCAACAAAGCGGTCATCCGATTCAAAAACCTCAAACCGGGGTATTATGCCATTGCCACCTATCACGACAAAAATAATGATGGCAAAATGAACACGAATATGTTTGGGGTGCCTACTGAATATTATGGCTTTTCGCGCGATGCCCGGGCTCGGTTCAGTGCTCCTTCTTTTGAAGATGCCCGCATTCATTTCAAAGGAGGCAATATGCGCACAGTTATCAACCTTAAGTAATGAATGCTGTTCCTTTAACAGTCATTAATCGGGCCAGAGGCCCTGCAATAGTCCTCACTCGCCTCAAGGCAAGCGAGTAATCAAGTTCCTTCGGCTGTGCTCAGGATAGGGCATTTTTTCTTAAGGAAACTGTATTGGTCCATTGACGACAGTACACAGTTTATAAAGTGAAAAATGGTGCGAAGCGGAGTTAAATTAAAAATGTAAAACGTAAAATGAGCGCGAAGCGTGGCAAGGAACAGGGAACAAGGGCGGCGCGAAGTATAGAGAGGAACAGGGATCAGGGAACAAGAGTGGTGCGAAGCGGATATAATTGATCAATTCATAACTCATAATTGATTATCATCGAATAGCTTCTACCATGCATCGCGGAACCATTTAACCATAAGCGAAGCGAAACAATGGAGCAATAAAGAAATTAACCACTAACCATTAAATTAATAATTCATCCATTTATAATTGATCATTTACCATTACAAAGAACACTAAATATTACCAATATGGCTTTATCAAAATCGAACAAAGAAAGGCTCAAAGCCAAGTATGGCGAATGGGCACTGGTAACAGGTGCCTCTTCGGGCATTGGCAAGGCTTTGGCCGAAAACCTCGCCGATGCAGGGCTAAACCTGGTATTGACGGCTCGCCGCCAACAAATACTGGAAGAGATTTCGGCCAACCTACAAGCCAAGTTTGCAATCAATGTGCAAATAGTAGTGGCAGATATTGCTACCGAAGCGGGCATTACCCATTTGTTGGCATCTACCAAAGATTTAAACATTGGTTTACTCATCAATAATGCGGGGTTTGGCACTTCGGGATACTTTCATAAGTCCGATTTAGATTCGGAAGCCAATATGCTACAAGTCAACTGTGAAGCCTTGCTAAAACTGACGCATCATTTTAGTCAGACATTTATTGCTCGCAAAAGAGGAGGCATTATTTTGATGAGTTCTATGGTGAGCTTTCAAGGGGTACCCTATGCAGCGCACTATGCGGCTACCAAGGCTTATGTACAATCGCTTGGAGAAGCTTTGGCACACGAATTACGACCTTTGGGGGTAGATGTGTTAGCGGCAGCACCTGGCCCAGTGGCCAGTGAGTTTGCCGAAAGGGCCAATATGCAAATGGATATGACGCTTAAGCCAACTGATATTGCAGCTCCGATTCTGAAGGCGCTTGGCCGACGATCTACTATATTACCAGGTTTTCTAACCAAGTTTTTAGTGGGTTCGCTTCGTACCGTACCTCGCTGGGGTAAGGTCAGGATTATGAAAATGGTGATGGGTGGAATGACTAAACACCAGAGAGCTTAATTAGTGAAAAGTTTTTTAGTCCACGGTCAACAGTCCACCGTCAATTCTACCTGGAGAAAGCGACGTATTGCGTTGGGTAGTAACCATTAGCTAATAGCCAATGATCAAAAGCTAAAGGCTGTAAGACGCTTTTTATTCTACAACTCTATAAATTTTCCTCTTTGTTTTAATCTATAAAAAAATAAGGCTTGGCCTTGAATGGGACTACTATGTCTTGACTTTTATTCACAACCACCCATACACAGAACACTTGCATCTTATAAAAAATCTCTAAATCTATGAAAACGTTTCGCATACTTGGTTTATTCATATTTTGCTTGTTTGGTCAGGCACACGTTTGGGCACAAACCCAAACCATTCGCGGTCGAATTCTAGACAAGCAATCTAAGTTTCCACTCATTGGGGCTAATGTAGTAGTGCTGGGTACCAGCCCTTTGAAGGGTGCGGCCACTGATGGCAATGGTTATTTTATCATCAATGAAGTGCCCTTGGGCAGGCATCAAATCCGGGTTTCGTATTTGGGCTACCAGGAACAAACAATTCCTAATGTATTGGTAGATGCCGGTAAGCAAACGGTGCTCAACTTGGCTCTACAGGAATCGATCGAGATTGGAGAAGAGATTGTAATAAAGGCCGAAAAAGATAAAACCCGTACCAACAACGATATGGCTTTGCTGAGTGCGAGGGGGTTTACCATAGAAGAAACCTCACGCTATGCGGGTAGTCGAAACGATCCTTCGCGTATGGCTCAAAACTTTGCCGGGGTGAGTGGAGCCAATGACAGCCGCAACGACATTATCATTCGGGGCAACTCCCCTACGGGTTTGCTGTGGCGTCTGGACGGGGTAGACATTCCCAACCCGAGTCATTTTGGGGCCTTGGGTACTACAGGTGGACCAGTGAGTATGCTCAATTACAATACCTTGGCCAACTCTGATTTCTTGACGGGAGCTTTTCCAGCCGAATATGGCAATGCTGTATCGGGCGTGTTTGATTTGCAAATGCGTACGGGCAACAACGCCAAGCGGGAATACATGGCTCAAATTGGCTTCAATGGCCTGGAACTGGGGGCTGAAGGACCTTTTTCTAAAAATTCTAATGCTACTTATTTGGTTAACTATCGGTATTCTACCCTGGCTTTGTTCAATGCAATGGGCATTAGCTTTGGCACGGGTACTGCGGTGCCCAACTACCAGGACTTATCGTTTAAGGTGGACATTCCGACTAAAAATGCAGGGCGTTTTTCAGTATTTGGCGTAGGTGGATTTAGTAATATTGATTTGCTCTCCAGTGAAACGGAATTTGACCCTAATGATTTGTTTACGCAAAGCTCAGACGATATTCGCCAAAAAACCAGTATGGGTGTGGTGGGCTTTACTCATCTGTATTTTTTTAATAAAAACACCTTTTCTCAGCTCAATCTGGCTGTATCGCGAGCCACTGAAGGGGTAACGATTGATTCGGTGCTGAGAGACAATGTATCCAGGCAGGTACAACAACTCGTCTACCGGGGAGCGCTTAATTTTGAACAGGTAAAATATACGCTCAGAGAACAAATCAATCATAAGATCAATGCCCGCAACAACATCAATGTAGGGGTTATTTTAGACTGGTATCAGGTTGCTATGGTGGATAGTTTTTTGGTGAATAATGGCAGTCGTTTTCGCAAGTTTAAGGATTTTGATGGTGGTAGTGCCCTACTCAGAGGATATGCGCAGTGGCAACATCGCTTCAACGATCGGCTTACGCTCAATGCGGGAGTGCATTACCAGCAGTTTTTACTGAATAATACAAACGCTATAGAACCTAGAGCGGCTTTAAAATACAGCTTTACCCCTACCCAATCTATCAGTATTGGGGCAGGCATGCATAGTCAATTACAACCACTTCAGGTATATTTTCAGGAACAGGATGGTACTGGTATTCGCACCAATGAAAACCTGGAATTTACCCAAAGTAATCATATTGTGTTAGGCTATGACAATTCTTTGTCGCCTAATTTGAGGTTCAAGATAGAGGCTTATTACCAGCAGCTTAGCAATATTCCAGTAGACCCCAACTTACCGCAGTTTTCGTTGGTCAATGCGGGTACTGACTTTGGCATTCCGGTAAGAGACAATATGGTCAATGAGGGTACTGGGGTAAATTATGGGGTAGAAATCACCTTAGAGAAGTTTTACAGCAAAGGATATTATTTTTTACTCACGGGCTCTTTCTTTGAGTCCAAATACGAAGGGTTTGACGGGATAGAGCGAAACACTGCTTTTAACGGTAATTTTGTAACCAATGGCTTGTTTGGCAAGGAATGGAAAATAGGCAAAAGAAATACCTTAGCTCTGGACTTAAAAGCTACTTATGCGGGAGGGCGTAGAGTGATTCCGATTGATCTGGCCGCATCCCAGGCACAAAACAACGAAGTGCTTATCTACGAACAATCGTTTGACCAAAAGCTAGATGATTACTTCCGTTTAGATTTCAAGTTGGGCTTTAAGATGCAGGGAAAACGCTTTACCCAGGAGTGGTTCATCGATATTCAGAATATTACCAACCGTCAAAATGTGTTTACTTTTTCTTACAATCCAGTAGCGCGTGGCATTCAAACTACTTACCAACTGGGCTTATTTCCCTTGGTACAATGGAGAATTTTATTTTAACCAATGACACCCAAAACCGACAACAGATCAGCGATTAACCTAAATAGTGCCTTTGGCGCCATTACTTTCAAATTTGGCTGGTTTGGTGGTGGTGGTCGCTAGATTATTATTAGTTAAAATATTTATACTCACTATATAACCAACAAACATGATGTGCAATCACAAAAAACACGCTCACAAGCATTACCCACATTTGAGTAATGTTGATACACATACTTTGAAAATTTACCGATTAAGAGGCTTCTTTATCCACTTGCTGGCTTATTTGCTGGTCAATACCGGGTTAATAGTTGTCAACCTCCTGACCAACCCTTCTTATTATTGGTTTGTATGGCCGCTTATAGGTTGGGGCATTGGTCTGGTATCTGATGCACTTACAACTCCGGGCCTCAAGTGGGTTTTGCGAGGAGGTAATAGGCCTACTTTTTTGGAAGAATAGTTTATCATAAATGTGGAGGAAAAGCTTCTGGAGGCAAATCGTGCTTTCAGAAGTTTTTTGCTTTTACAAGGTTTAGGGAATTGCATTCTAGAATTTTAATATTGATGTTTCTTGCTCAGTCCGTCGTTTGTGCCCTCATAAAAAACGAGCTAAGAATCTAGGATTCTTAACTCGTTTTAATTTGTTTCTTAAGTAATTATATTACTCAAAACAATCTGCGGCAACATCTACGCACATCTGATACTCAGGAGGCAACGCATGGAATTGTTCGCAAGTCACTTCAATAGGACCATTGTAGGTGTCGCAAATGTGATGACCAGGGCAACCGCCTTTGACATTTCTTAGTTCTGTTCTGGTTAGTTGTTTACCTAAGGTTGAGAATTTTTTCTTCATTGTTAAAAGAATTAAGGTTATTTAGGATACCTGAACATTTAAAGACACTCAGGGTTGTGTCTATTTTGTGGATTGTTATGTATTTATCCTCTTTCATTTCGCGTTAGAGGTGTAGCAAATTAACTACAAAAAAACATTAAAAAAAGCGTCAATGCTTTCAATGAGACGTTTTGTCCCTCAGTGAGGCTAAAGTTCTCTAGATACCATTGATGAAGTTTCTGAATGGAGGTGTCTAAGATATTTTCTAGGGTGTATGTGTGTGTAAGTCAATCGCCAGGGTTTACCTCATGTTTCTCTGGCATACTGGCGACCAAAGACTTGAGAGAGAATCGCTTTATAAGGTCTTAATATTTATACCTACTGCTGTGTAGCGTATTTTATTTTTCTTTTTTCTTTGTCTTTGCCACCATCATGGGTTTGGATTTCTCTTTCAATCCAATTTCCATATTCATCATATTTGTATGTAATATCCCACTTCCAGGAATTTTGAAAATAATGGAGACAGACCAAATTGTTTTGCTCATCATAAACTAGCTCTGCAAGTTGTTTTTGCTGGTTCAACGCGTTATCCTCCCAAATCTCAGTCAGATAACCAAGCGAATCATACTTGTAAAATGTGGTATACTCCGTTTTTTCGTCATTAATAGTCGTATGGCTTATGAGATTTCCATCCTGATTATATTCGAGAAGTTGGTCATAAGCCCTGACTTTTTTGGTTTTTCTATCCAGGGTTTCGGATTTAATTTCAACCGATTCTTGATGTTCATTATAAATAGTTTCTACTTTTTTTATTCTAAACTGATCTTTATTTCGCTTGATTGTTTTAATCAAATTTCCTTTGTCGGAATAGTAGTAGTGTATTGTAACCGATTCTTTTGCTCCCGATGAATGTGTCTTTATCAAAAGGCGATCTCTATAGGTTTTGTGACCGTTACGATAAACATAGTATTGGGAATCCCCAGATTCAGATTTTTGGAAAGCAAACTGGTAAGCACTGCTATGGGTTTTACCCTTTGTTTCTAATCGCAAGAGATTGGAAAATTCGTCATAATCAAATGTGGTGATTTCATCTTGTTCGCCAGTCTTTAAAAATTTAGTGATCTGAGAAACCCTATCGTCTCGATAGCTCAAATAGTCAAACTTTGCCCTCACTCCTCCCTCGTTATACAGATGTAGAACAGACGCAATAGATTTGTCATTCTTGAATAAAAAAGAAGTAGAGTGTCCCAACTGATATTCTTGTGCTACCTTATTGAATGTTTTAAGCTCATAGGTTAATTCTACTACATCTCCTTTCAAACCAAATAATTTAACCAAGTCTTTGCTTTTGAACTCAGCATGACGAAAGCCGTTTTTGACTAAAAACTCGTTTTTTAATTGAATTCCAGTTGTCTCGAGAATGTCCATTTGATATACTATATAATGTTTTGTGTGAAAAGCATTTTCAGGCTTGCCAGTGATCGTTATTTTCTACCATAGTATTGTCGTTCAATAGACTAACACTTTTCAAAAACGGTCTGTTGTTAAAGGTATTACACTGACTCTTCGGAACACTGAAGACAAACACGTTATCTTCAACATAAATCTGCAACGTTTATTTTAAAATATGGTCTTTGGTATTGGAGCCACCTCAACTTCATAATTTAAACCCAATTGCCATGAAAAAAATATTCTTTTCTCTTTTTGCTTTACTCTTCCTTACAAATGTTCAGGCACAAAATAAAAGTCAGCTTGAGATTCTTGATAAGTTTATTGTTGCTCACAATTTGGGAACTGAGGCAGCCATCATTGATTTCATAAAAAAGACTTATAAACCATCATTCCTAAAAAAAATTGACTTAAAAAAGCATATCGCCTTTTATGATCATATCATCAAAGAATTTGGTCCTCTCAACAATAAAATTTATGAGGTAGTTGAGATCAAACCTACGAAGTTCATCATCAACCTAATTAAAAAAGGGGAAAGCGTAAAAAATAAATCAATTAAACCCACTGAAATATTAATGGTAAAAATTGATACCGATAAAAATCAACCCCAATATTTGAGTCGTGGACTAGGTTTAGGAGCATTGGCCTGCTCTATTAGGAAAAAGGGGTGATAAACTTTATATAAGCCATTTATCCGTTATGCAGAAGGTTCTGAACTGTTTAATAAATCTCTGGATTGGTTTTGTGTAGTAAGGCTACCAGTCTGGAGACTGTCTTTTATGAATGCGTTTTCAGTAATATTTCGAAACACTGAAAACAGTTCGAATCTGCTTAGCGAAAACTGATCAAGTGAGCCTACGTTTTTTTGGGTATAGCTGATCAAGCTCCTGAATAGAGGCATCCACGATATTCTTAGTAATATCTAACGAGCGCTAACTTGATCAGATATTAATACTTCTATTCCGATATCTTCTAGTTGTTTTTCTAGTTTCGATGCAGATTCATAATCAAGCGTTTGTGCAATTGGTGAAAAGCCATCTACTATAGCTTTAGCTTCATTAAGTTTTAAATCCATTAGTTTACTCAGTTCTCGGATGGCATTTAATCTATGTTTCGTTCTAAAAACCGATACTTTGTAAAAAACAGGTTGATCTTTTTCTTCAATGAAATACCTCACTAATTTGAGAAACAAAGAGCTAGTTTGTTGATTTTCAAACTCAGCACTGGCAAAAGGATGTGAATAGTCTTCATCTACCTTTTTACCCTTTAGTTGCAATAATCCAGCCTCTGGATAATCACGATCTATAAATACCCTATGCTTATTTATTGAGAAATAACAACCATAGGGTGTACTTAAAACAAACTCTATTAGACTCATATCAATATCTTCTGACATATTGTAGCGCAACCAGTCCCAAGGTTCACACCAGCTGCATATTTCGGAAGATATATCTGGTCCACCATAACTTTTAAAAGCTAATACTTTTGTAAGAGGCCCTGTAATTCCAAAATTGAAATTT
Organism: Microscillaceae bacterium; assembly: GCA_003483885.1. GTDB lineage: Bacteria > Bacteroidota > Bacteroidia > Cytophagales > Microscillaceae > Microscilla. Next base: position 13,305 of record DMXI01000131.1, on the reverse strand, counting down.
AACTCTGAGGATGAGCAACTTAATATATGCCATTTACTACGTTTTAAAACCACTTTTACTATGTCGTTTTCTTTCTTCAAGTACTGAATGTATTCTGATAAATACTGTAGGTTTTGCTCATCTTCCTTTGTTCTGCAAAGAAACCCAAGCATGTTATTTATTTCATTAAAAGAAATTTTTTCGTTGCTCATATGAAACTAGTATTAATGTCAGAGTATGAAGTCGTCTCGACTTTATATTGTATGGTGCATTTGTTTCCCGAAGAGAGCAAATGAGCCGCCCTACCATAGTGCCAGACATTTTTCGGATATGGAGATCCAAACCAAGCTCCCCCTACCAGAGATAGTGTTTTCACTACCAGCTTTGGCCAAAATGCCTGGTAATATGAAACCCTGCAAATTGTTAAGCACAGTATTCTTTTATTTTTCTTCCAATTGATTCAATGATTTGACTGTGTATTAGTCTTACTTTTTCTTTATCCAAAGTACCTCCTAAAATTATCATCTCCTTATTCGTAAATCGCTTTCCAAGCCTGTCATCAATCATTACATTTCGCATACTTTCTGCGATTCCAATTTCTTTTAAAAATTCGTTGGGATGACCTGCCGTACAAATGACAATTCCATAAGGTACTTTTTTCATTTTCTCAATTTTATTCCCTTCGTCGTTATAACCATATGCATATCCAACAGAATAAACTCTATCAAACCAGCCCTTCAATTTTGCTGGACAATCACTCCACCAAACAGGATAAAGGAAAATTATACAATCTGCTTTTTCTATTTTCTTGTGTTCATCTTTTACATCATTTGGAATTGGTAAGTCAATGTTTATGAAGCCTTCCCTGTTATACTCTTCTTCCGTCATATCAGCTTTAAAGCCCATCGCATATAAATCAGATATTTCGTATTCCAATCCTTCTTTTTTCAGGTTCGCTTCGAGCTGCTTTAGGATCTCATATGTATAAGATTGTCTACTTGGGTGACAGTATATGATTTGAGTTTTCATCTTAAACCTCTAATTTTCCTGTGTTGAAACCTTTACAAGCCCATTCTCAATCTTCGAAAAACTGTATTTTTGCATTATCGCACAACTCAATACAAGACTTACACCTTTCTGTCATTATTTCTCAAGTCGTTTATGGTTTTCCTAACTAAAAATCTATTTGAAATTTCTCCTCCGCGATATTCAATCCGCATCATTTTGTTCTCTTGGTGATAATGAAAAATTGTTGAATCTGACACCTCGTCATTCTCGAAATTCGATAACGATTTGAATTTTCTATTATCTAAGCCCATTTCCATTTTTTCGTCATTACTGCGTCTAACAGTTGGTATATGTGGCGCGCTAACCAGGTAGGAGGCATGAATATTAGAGTTCATTTTTTCTTAGCTTCTTCTGATGGCTCTAATATACATAAAAGCAGGAAATTCATTTAGTTCTTTAAATGCCTTGGGATACTCTACTAGACAATAATAGCTTTAGGGCTTCTATATTTCTTTCTTGCCTCTTGCAATTAATTAGGAATTAACAAAAAGTCTCAAAACTATGTCATGAGTTATCCCAAATTTTTGAGATAACTTTTTATAAATACTCAAGTGAAATATTATTTAGCACACTGATAATCAATAGTATTATTGAACTATTTTGGCTAATATGCCCTGATACCTGAATGATTTGTCCAAGTGTTCATCATTGCTCTTTTATACTTTTGTAAAACTTAATTTATGTATTGTAAAATCTAAAATTATAGCTAATGAAACGCCGAAGTTATCTTTTCAAATCTTCGTTAACTTTGTATTTATTTCTTATAATGTTTCAAAGTTTTGCTCAACAAAAAGAACAAGAGATCAAAGTATACAAGTCATTAGAGACTGCTTTAAAGCAACCTAAAAAAGTTGAAATACTTCATCTTGATCATAAAAACTTGGTTGAGGTTCCTGCCGGGGTATTTAAGTTAAAAAACCTAAGAATCTTAAACCTATCATCTAATTCATTAAAATCATTACCAGGAGAAATTATTAAGCTTCAAAAATTAGAGGAGTTGAACTTGAGTAGTAATCCTTTAACATCGTTTCCAAAAAATTTTGGAGATTTAAAAAATTTAAAGACATTAGGTCTGGCCTTTCTTCCTTTGTCATCTATTCCAGAGGAAATTTTCAAACTCAAAAAACTCAAAGCTTTATATTTAACTTTCAATAGTATTTCGTCAATATCAAAACAAATACAGAAATTGAAAAACTTAGAATCGCTTTTTCTAGGAACCAACCGAATCAAGGCATTACCACCAGAAATCGGTAAGCTGGAGAACCTGAAAGAATTAGGGTTAGAATTTAATCCATTGAAATCTCTTCCCAAGCAAATAGAAAAGTTGAAAAACTTAAAGGAATTGAACCTTTCCAATTGTGGCATTTCTCAAGACGAGTACAAGAAAATTAAATCTTGGCTTCCTAAATGTCAAATTTTGGGGTATGAGTAAGCCACTATAAACAAGAGATAGATTGTAAGGTTAAATTATTGATTTACTTTATTAAAAAAGCATGAGTTTAACTATTCTGATAGGGTAATCAAACAAAAAGCGACTTATCCAATGTATTTTAGATAAGCCGCTTTTTGCATTTATAATACCATTATCCCAGATTTTTCCTGTTCCAAAAACCAATCCTTTACATCTCCACTATTAATCCTTCATTCGCTGGTATCTTTCCTGAACAAACTGCTGGATGTACTTCCATTAGCCCAGCCAAGCCTTCTATTTTTTTAAACTTTAGCCATTGTTTGGTTTTGGCAGCCGTGGTTTTTAAGAACTCAGTAGTTTTTTGATCAAATACTGTTGGCCCCCATTCTTTCATCCGTTTTTGAATATGTCCTGGGGCGAAGAAAAATTCGCTGCGATCAGTAATGATACCTTCTTTAGGTTTGGCGGAGGCATTGTCCCAGTGAGTCAGACCGACGTTACTGGTAAATTTCATATCATTCCCCAGATATTGGTGCAGCGTGAGTAGTATATTCGAATTTCCTGACATATCCACAATCACGGTAGGTATCTGCTTGATGGTGGCTACCTGATCATAAGTGAGGCATTGGTCATATAAGCCCAGACTTTGTACCGTTTCCAGATTACTGGCCGAAGTGACTCCAACAGTGGGCGGGGCTTTTTCGTCGGCCTGGAAGGCATAACCCAAACCAATACTGGTTTTACTAGAGGCGCTCAAAATTATGACTTGTTCAGCACCATACCAGTCTTTATCCTGTAAGGCATCCCAGATACAAAAAGAGGTAAGGTGTAGCGGAAAAAGCAACATTCTTTCTTGATCAAACTCGGGAGAATATCCTGGCTCGAACAAAACTCTTTGATAGATGTTGTATCCAATGGGTAATTTCAATCGGTGAGGGGAGCCATCTATAAATCGTTTTTGTGAAACTTTGGTAGGGTGTAGCTTTAGATGAGTAGCTGGAGGAAAATAACCATACAAACGATCTCCTACCGGAATCTCTTCCAAGTTAGACTCTACAACTTCGGCAAACCCCCAGACTGGGATAATGCCCCATTCCTGCGTAGGATCTTCAGCAGGAGGGAAAAAATTCCAATAACCGATCATGTCCCCCGCAACGGCATAAGTAATATTGTTGGCTGTATAGGCAAATTTTTCAACCTTGACCAAAATGTCACCTTCACCCAAGGATAGGTCCTTGGCGGGACTTGCTTTGATTCGTCCCTCAAAAAAGGCCTTTTTTCGAACCTGAAATTGAGGTTTTTCCAGTTTGATAGTTTGCTGAGGTTCTATACTTTTCATAAGCTTTTGTAGGTTCATCATTGCTGGCAAAGCATTATTCTTGAATTTATTGAGAATGGCGACATTTTTTTCATTACTTCTATCAACATTTTTCACGACTTGTCCAAAACCATCCAAACGATTATTTAAAATCCATTTGCCTAAAGTTTTATCTTGCGACCAGGTAAATTGATTTTGCATCATTGCCGCCGTCATTTTTAGCCAATCGGTATTATGATTGGGCAAAGGCACTACTTGGCAGAGTTTATTCTTTTCGGCTTCGGTGGCATAAGTAGCTTCTACATAAGCAATCACTGCCGCACTAAAAACCGGCTGATAAGAGCGTACGGTTTGAGGGGTAATAACATCTCCTTGAAAAACAGGTTTAGTTTCCAGATTGCTAATGGCACTGGCCGAACAATCTACATGGATAACCTGAGCATTGGTAGAAATCACGCCCTGATCCAACACAATCTGATCTTTTTCCAGACGTTGTACCCGTCCCATTCTTATTACATTTTTAATTTTTCTCAGCTCTTGTAGTTCCATCTGGCTAATGGTAGCCCCGTGAAACATAGAGGGCCAGGTATCTTGGTAGATACGCACCAACACGCCTTTTTCTTCAAGTTTAGCAAATAAATCTTCAACAGAAGTTGCCTGAGCAATGGCTTCAAATTGATTGGCCATTGTTCCAATAGAATTTTCAAAAAAAGCACTGGTGGGTTGAGTATTCTGACGATCCAAGAGCCAGGCATCGCGGGAGACAATCCAAGTGATTTTATCTGGATCAACCTTATTTTCTAACAACCAAATACAGGCGTCGATCCCAGTCTTACCTCCTCCAATCACCACAAACCCTTCAGGAGGGGTTGTTATTGTGGGTAAATCATTCAGCGGCATAAACTGTACCCCTTCCTCTATGGTAAAATTAGGCGTATGAGTAGAGGGAACCGTTGTTTTTAGATAGGTGGCATCTACCAATTTCTTCTTTACCTTTACTTCGTGTTTCTCTCCAGTGATTAAGGATACAAACTTGTAATCACCTTTGTATTCACACAAAGGAAAGTATTGTACCCGGCCCGATGGAAGGAAAGTACCTTTCATTACCTCATCAAAGTAGGCACTGACTTCAGCCCCTGAAGCTAGCTCGTACAATCCTTTATTCAGTCCCACTTCGTCAACTCGGCCTTTGCTCAGTTCCTTAGAACTAACACCATAAAACTGGGAGGGTTGGTGTAAGGTTACAAAAGGGTAGGCCCAGTTCCAGTGTCCACCAGGTTTTGCATATTTATCTACAATTATGATAGTTGCATCTGTTTCAGCCAATAATACATCGGCAAAGGCCATACCCACAGCCCCACTTCCTACGATTAGGTAATCTGTTTCTAAGGTCATGATTTTTGAGGATTAGTATTTTTATACTAAAAAATAAAAATAATATAAGATTTACAAATGAATAGGTTCATCGACAAGGTACTTTGTTAGGAGAGTGAGGATATTTGTTGGGGTAACTTTGTTTAATTTCAATAAACTTATTTGTAAAGCTACCAAAAACAGCGATTTTGGTAAATAGGTGTTTTGTGACCCTCTATGGATTTTATTGAAAGTATTAAATTCAAGCAGAATTGTTCTCTAGTGAGCACTCATCTGTAATTAGATGGATCAAGCTCAGCGAGGTTAATTCTTACTTTTTTATATTTTTTGATTTTACCTTGCGGTGAGATTGATAACCCATCAGTAAACTTTAAAGAATACATTACGAATGGTTTGTTTACTTGGCAAAACCCTCATTGAGACCTCTAAAATGGTATCAAGGGAAGGACTGAGCCTTCTCCCAGATTATTTCTTCATAATTTTGACCCATCAAACAAAATAACAATAGGTTTTATCTAAGAAGTCATATCGACTTCTAAATCTAATTGAGGGATTTTTTTTAGTAAAAAGATTGAAATGCCAGCAATAAATCGCTTGGCAGAGTAATGAATTTTCTTATGGTTTTAATTACTAAAAACTTAAATTTTACCCTCGTGAAAAATTTTCTTTTACCCCTGTTTACCGTTGTGTTCACGCTCAATGTTTATGCACAAAAAGTAGTAGGTCCTCATTTTTCTCTTCAATCTGGTTTCGTTAAATATAGCAGTGATAAAAAAATTGCTTTAGGCAAGATTAACTCCGCAGACGAAAAAGGATATGTTTTTTTTGTATATCATAAACTTGTCGATTTTAGCAAAAGTTTAATAGATACATCGCGTTTAACTCTTGAAATACAATCATATCGCCTAAGAAGCTATGGCAAGAAAAGCTGGATGGATCAAGATAAATTTGAACTATCCAAAACAAAGATTCAACCTAAAACAACCGACAAACATGCTGTTTTGGTATCATTCTTTTTACCCAATGCATTGGCTAGTGATGTAAAAGGTAAATTGCTCTCTGGCCTTAAATTTATTAATAGATTTGGGCGTAATGGAGTCATGGCTAGAGGCACCCAGCCAACTAGAACAGCCAAATCATTCTTTGTTACTTACGCTAATCGTATTGGGTTTCATAAAGGATCTTTTGAGAATACAGCCAAATATAAATCTAAGCCAATTGTATTGTACTCTTTATTAGAAAAAACCAAAAGTGTCGTTGAAACAAAACTTGGTAAACATGCAACATTAAAAACCCTTGGCAGAGGAACGACCAAAGCCTCATATCAAACTGCTCAAGCAAAGTATGAAATTGAATATGAAGGAGAGAAAGCTATTCGCATCGTTTGTTATCCAATTCCTCGTTTTAAATTCGTAGACTACTTATTTATAGAATATAAATATCCAATTGAAATTACTGGTTGTAATTGTGGGGCGTTTACCAGTAAAAAATATAGTGACACGGTTGTTTATTATTTTCGGGATAAGGCAAGCCATACGATTAGGTTTGAAGAAAAAGGTAGGTTTCTTGAGAAAATTATAGTCGATAACTAGTCACATAATGCCAATCACTAATGTAGACTATAAGTTACAAGCATTTGTACCTGATAAGTTTTAAAAGCTTGTCAGGTAGGCTTTCAAAATTAGGTAGTGTCTTCTTTCTGTTATTTTCAGGGTTCCTTAAGGGTCACTGGAAGCTAATCAATAAAAGTAAGCCTCCTGATTTGCAGCCGTTGGCTTATTAGATTGTTACCAAAAAGTTCTGCTCTGGCGAAAAGAAAGCCTATCCTGTAAGGATCAGGAAACTTCTATTAATTAAAAAATTTCAAGTCACCCTTCGGAAGATCTGAAATAACGAGAGAATGATCCTTTGAAAACCTGAGTTTAGATTTCTCCTTATAATAATAAGAAATTGTTTGAGTCTTGAATAACATCTCGACTCAAACAACTTTGATTCGCTTTATAACATGCTGGGCAGGTCAATTTCGTTTATGTTGGTTCGATTAGACAGGTTCAACGCCGTTTCGATTACCTGAAATAAATCTGGTAATGGTATGGCATAAGTTTCGTCTTTGCCTACTTCTTTTAAATCATTTAAAACCTCTTCGGTGGCTACATTTCCTGGATTGATGAGGGTAACACCGATTTTGTGTTTACTCAAAGATTGGCGCAACGAAAAAACCAACCCACGTAAACCAAATTTTGAGGATGTATTGGCTACTTCTCGACTTTGAGTCAAGTTGAGGCCACCAACCGCTGCTCCCAAGATGATAATTTTTCCGTTAGGTGCTTTTTTTAAATTTGGGAGTAAGCGCTGAATCAAACGAATGGGTGCCAGTAGGTTTACATTCAAAACATTTTCAATATCCTTGTCTAAACAAGTCTCAAAACTGTAGTTAGGGGTAAAAGCCTCTGTTTCCCAGGTTCCTCCCAAGTACAGTAAAGCATCAATTGGTACATCTCCAATCTGCTCAACCATCGCATCAATTTCTACTGATTGGCTCAAGTCAGTTTTTATCCATTTTCCCACCTTGGCAGGTCTGCGCGATATGGTAAATATTTGTTGGCATTGGGTATTTAGATGCTCCGAAGTAGCCAAGCCAATACCGCTACTGGCGCCAGAAATGATTATATTCCCGTATTTCATGTTTCTTTCACTTTAAAAATGAATCTAATGCGCAAAGCTCCATTCTTAGAAAGTGTATTTCACTGAACAAAAGTCGGATTGAACTTTAAAATTGTCGGTATTGGCTGGGCGTTTTTCCCACCTTTTTCTTGAAAAACACACAAAAATACTCAGGGTTTTCAAAGCCTAGTTCATAGGCTACTTGTTTAACAGATAAGGAGGTTTGAGCAAGCAGGCCTTTGGCATAGGTTACTTTTGCTCGGTGAATCATCTCAAGAGCTGATAAACCCGTTTGTTGTTTTACTATTTCAGTCAAATGTTTTGGGGTTACAGCTAATTTTTGGGCGTATTCTTTTACACTGTGTAAATACAGGAAGGAGCGATTGCACAGCAAAATAAATTCGGAAACAAGTGGGGAATAATTTTGCTGGTCTATTTGTGATGTTTGATAGCTTCTTACCTTTTCAAAAATTACTTTGGTTAAATGCCTGATCACCTCTACACTACTTGCGCCATATTCTTTTTGTTCATACTTCAGGAGGTTAAATATGGTAACAATTTCGTTGACTTGCTTATCTGACAAGTAAAATGCGGGTGCACTCTTAGGATACAAAAAAGGAAAGTCCATCCAAAATCTTTTGTGATGAAAGTCGGCTCCCAGAAAATCTTGATTAAAAAACATCGTAAAACCTTTGCTTTCTTCTATTAAATCTTGGTGGGCAATATTGGTTTGTAAGCGATTGGGAGCAATAACTGTTAGTCTATTCCCTTCAACCGGATAATTGAAATCGTCGATTTGAAAACTACAGCCTTCATTGATGTCTAGCGAAAGTTCAAAATAATGATGTCGATAGGCGCTTTGGGTGATGATTGCGTCTTGACTGACATCTTCGTAACTGTAAACAACAAAATCATCTAGTTTTTTCTCGACACCTAGTTGAGCCTTCCACAGGTACTCATCTATATTTCTGTAATCTTTAATCAAGGCTTTTATCTTTTAGCAGGGGTGCCAAACCTAGGGGATTTTTGCTCAAAATAATACAAACTTTTACTCTGATTAGAAGGTCACATATGCTTGTGAGCACCATTCTTTAATTTTGCTGCGTTCGTCTTGGGGCAACTGATTGCCTCTTAAATATAAAGCTCGCAACTTTTCTAAACGCGCGATCTCTTCCGGAATAGAAGTTAACTTGTTATCACTAAGACTAAGGTGTTGTAGGCTCTGAATATTGCCAATGGCGGAGGGTAATTCTTTGATGTAGTTTTCTTCTAAATACAGGATTTGTAGCTTCTGTAGTTTTCCGATATCCTCGTGTAACGAGGTGAGCTGGTTTTTATTCATCCAAAGTTTTTGAAGGTTTTCTAGTTTGGTTACCACCTTTGGTACTTCCGAAAATTGATTTTGTTGCAAATCCAGAATTTGTAATTTCTTTAAACGAATAAACTGGGGAGGTAATTGGCTTAATTGATTTTTTACCAAGTATAACTTTCTAAGATTCTTTAAATCCAGAATTTCTGCGGGCAGGTTCTTCAAGCGATTGTTTACCAAATAAAGGGTGTGGAGATTGTTCAAGCCACCTATTTCGTGAGGTACTTGAGCAATTTGGTTGTTATTTAATATGAGAGATTCCAGGCGAGTGAGTTGACCAATGGTGGCAGGGAGGTTTTTGAGGCGGTTATGTTCTAAAAACAATCTTTCCAGTTTTTTTAACTGGCCTATTTCTGGTGGGAGGCTTGCCAGTCGGTTTTTCTGGATATATAAGTACTTTAGTTTAGTCAAATTCCCAATCTTAGAGGGCAAGGTAGTCAGTTGGTTGTCGCTTAGTCGCAGTTCAGTCAAGTTAGATAAATTACCAATTGCGGAGGGTAATTCTTTAATTTGATTATCGCTCAAATTAAGTTTTTGGAGTTTTGTGAGCGTACTAATTTCCTCAGGTACTTTAATTAGTTTATTACGATGTAAATCCAACACTTGCAAATTTTTGAACTTACTTATCTCACGAGATAAAATCAGCAAATTCTGATCGCGTAATTTCAATTTATATACCTGTTCGGGTGCTTTCAACGCAGCATCTAAAGAAGTATAAAACGGTTTCTTATCCAACGCTACATCACTTAGTAGCGTTTCTGGCTTCACAGTAGCCCCTCCTCCTCCACAGCTGGTCATCATCATAGTACATGCGATTCCAGATAAAAACAGAATAATCCAACCTTTTACCATACTCATTTGTTTTGTATTAAAAGCTCATTCAGTTGATCACTTGTTTAGAGTATGTTTAAAAGTTATAATCTGGACTAAAAAAGTAGCTTTTATGCACTGATTTTAGCAATTTTTGCAGCAATAGCTTTGGCTATTCCTTTAAAAATATGCTTCATCAGCACAAAAAATCCATCATTTTTACCCTCGAAGACAAAATTTAAACATACTCTTACGATTAAGGCATAAACATCAAACTTAAACTTACACTAGGCTAGTTGTCTGGTAGCCAATGCCTTAAACAAACCTTCTTTATCCAATAATTCATCATAGGTTCCTACTTGTGCCAACCTACCTTGGTCGAACACAAATATTTTATCTACGTTTTTGATAGTGCTCAAGCGGTGCGCAATCACGATACGCGTCGCCTGAAGTTTATTCAAGCTCTCTGTAATCACTGCTTGGGTTCTATTGTCTAACGCGCTAGTAGCTTCATCAAAAATTACAATACGTGGCTTATGCACCAACGTACGGGCAATGAGCAGTCGCTGTTTTTGCCCACCCGATAAGGTCGAGCCACCTTCGCTAATGATGGTATGCATCCCCATGGGCATTTGCTTGATATCTTCGTCAAATGCCGCCATTTTAGCCGCTTCCCAGGCATCATCCATTGTTAATTGAGGTGACGACCCTACAATATTAGAGAAAATATCGCCAGGGGTCAACTGCCCGTCTTGTAGCACTACGCCTATTTGCCGCCTTACCAAGCGTAGGTCAAGCTTGTTGAGGTCTTGATTGTCATAGAATATACTACCCACTTCTGGTTTTTCAAACCCCAATAACAATCGCACTAAAGTAGACTTACCCGAACCCGATGCTCCCACAAAAGCTACATACTCTCCCGATCGTAATCGCAAAGATATATCATTTAATACTAACGGCGCATCTTTATTATATCTAAAATTAACTTTAGATACTTCAATATTTCCTTTGAGCTTTCCCGGGTTCGATTTTCTGTCGTCATTTTCGGGCATTGTTTCCAATATAGGCCGGGTACGATCATATATTGGAAAAACCTGAAAAATCGTCAAAGAAGCGGCACTCATGGCCAACATAGCTGATAAAAAAGCCCCATAAGCTGCGTTAAAAGCTAAAAACTGCCCTGTAGATAGTTTTCCCCATTCGTTGCTTCCAAAGAAAGCCGCATAAATAATGGCACTTGAAATCAAGGGCATGACCGAGTTAATCAAGGTTTGAATATTCTCTACTCGGGCTGCTTCAAAAGAATATTGTTTAGATTTATTGAAAAGACGCAACCAATGGTTAAATGCCCTTATTTCGGTACCGGTTACTCTAAATTTACTAATGCCATTGAGCAATTGAAGAACTACCCCCTGGGTTTTACCGTCATAATTCAAAGCTTTTTTCTCTCGGGAGATTTGCCACCGCCCTATCCAATACATAATCAAAACCTCTACAATTGAGATACCCAACGCCACAAAAGCCAATGTAACACTGTAGTAAAACAATAAGAAAAAATTCAGCAAGGAAAATACACTACTCAATATTGTAGTAATGACTACCCCTGAAAGCAGTTTACGAATCTCATTGATGCCCATCGCCCGATCGGCTAAATCACCTGTAGTAAACTTACGGAAAAACGAGGCTGGCAGATCCAACAATCTATCCCAAACCGCTGCTTGTAAACTATGATCCATCTTGGTCTCAATTCTCAGCAGAGCAAAACCCTCGGTAAGTTCAAATAACACATACCCTACCAAGGCCATAAGCAGGGCAAAACCTACCTGTAGTACTTGAAACTTGCCTGCATTAGGAATGACTGTATCAAATAAAACGCCCGTTAGAATAGGCGTGATTAGCCCCAAGCCAGTACCGATCACCCCCATCACGATTAGAATGTAGATATCCCGACGTTCTTTGAGCAAACCAAATCTCAATAAGTCAGTAAGGGTAATTTTCTTTTTAGGGAAAGGCTTATAAAATGTAAATGCGACTTTATCAATCAATTCGGCATTATCGGCGGTTACTCGAAAGGTTTCCTTCGTCACTGGATTATACGCCTCATAACGATTGCCTTTGACAGGCATCAGTGCCAATGGTGTTTCACTATCTTTTACAAAACCCAGCAACGCACCTGAATCATTTTGCCACCACTTTCCTTCCAGCAATACTTCCCGATAGCGAACTTTGGACGCTCGGGCAATATCTCCAATAGGATCATAACCTTCTTTAGTATTCTCAAAAGGTGGCGTAAGCCGGATTCTGGAAGGTTCAGCCACAATCTGACAAGCATTAAACAATACATCGTCGGTTTGTACCCTTAAGCTACGCGCATACTTATCAGCGGCTTCTTTGTTTAAGATTCCTTCGGCATCTTTTAGGGCCTGAACTGTTTTTATATATTGATTTTGATATTTGGCCTTTAGGCGAATTTGTTCGTTTTTGGAAACGAAGTCAATTTCTTGTTTCTCAAGCGAAAAAATGGTTTCGTCCAACGTTTTGAGCCCTAACCAGGCCGCTTCGTCTTGAATGGCTTCCAAAGTATCGATGAACTTCAAACCCAGGTTACCTGAGGATTCCCAAAAAGACTCTCTACATAGTGGTAATAATATATCAGATGGGGGTTTTACTAGTTTACCATTACTATTGATAAGCAAGGCATCGGATTTACGCGTGCGGATGGTTGCCCAAACAACTCTTTTTTGTGCAGCAATACTCTCTCCTTCTCTTAAAATCACCCGCTCTCCTTTTTTGATCAATACGCTGGCTGCTTGGTTGGGGTGATTCTCATTTTCTGAAATTCCAAAAAAGACGTTTTCTACCCATTCACTTACTAACTGAGCAATCAAAGGCAAGTACGCTTCGCTTCCTGTTTTGTCAAGGGCAAGTTCTTTCAAACGTCGAAGGTCAAACTCATACACCAGCGAGTCTTCGGTGGCATCTGCCGAAAAACCAATGTTGAATTGAGAATTGGCAGAGTCTAACCCCATGAGTATTTGGTGCTGGTTGGCCGTAAAAAAATAAAAACGCTTACCTTCGGGCTGGCCTTGTGCCAATTGAACGGTGTATACATTGATCTGTCCTTGATCAATGAACCAAACCTTGTCGGGTTGATCCATCAAAAAAGGCGTATTTACCGTCATGGGGATAGGTTTACCTTCTCGCTTGATGATCTCTTTGAGTACGTCCACTGAAATCTTAGTTAAGTAATGTTGGTAAAATTATAAAGATTTCATGAACCAAGCCAAAAGATATTTTATGAAATGATTTTTA
>DMXI01000440.1 GCA_003483885.1 Microscillaceae bacterium | reverse complement strand
TGGTTAGGAAAAGAAAAAGACACTGTTTTGCAGTGTCTTTTTTTTGTTAACTAGCATAAAATCACTTTCACTTCTGCAAAATACGAATTTCTCTCTATTGCCTACCCTAGTGATAAATTACTAAAATTGCGTATCAAAATTTCTTGAATAATCATTACCCAATTCTTCATGTTTTTCAGCCTTAAGTAATGCATTGCTTCTCGCCATCGCTATCAATCATAGGTTTTATAATATACATCTGATGAAAAACTTATACATAGATTATAATACTGGTGGTTTTCTTACCCCTAGTATTTCATTAAATGCCTCCAAGGGAGAGTGCGACATTAGAGGAGAATCATCCACTTACAATGCTAAAGAGTTTTACCGCCCAGTGTTAAACTGGGTACGCGCTTATATCCAAGAAATAAATCAGCCGCTTCATTTTCGTTTTTGCCTTACCTATCTAGACACTCCTTCTACTGAGATAATCATTACTCTATTGAACCTGCTAAAAACCTATGAAAATAACGGTGGGCAAATCAAGATAACCTGGTACTATGCCAGAGAATTTGTAGGCATAGCAGAACCTATGGAAGATTTTATAGGATCACTTAACCTTACCATCCAATTTGTGCCTTTTGTACTGATTTAGCGTAACGAATAATCGTATCAAAAACGATATATCGTACAAAACAAGTTCTGTTTTTAGCGCTAATTTCTAGTAAAATCATTTTTTATTAATTTTTTCTCTCTGATTATCAATGCATTATAAATTAATTTTCCAATCAATTCAGAGTTGGTATCTGGTTTGAATTATTATAGTCAAAGATATTTAATAAGCTTTGTGGTTAGGAAAAGAAAAAGACACTGTTTTGCAGTGTCTTTTTTTTGTTTGCTCTTCTACTCACTTTCTTCCAAAAACCAATACTCTTTCAAGAAACGCTTATCTTGGGGGTTCTAAAACTTTTGCTTTTATGGACCACCAAAAGAAATTTTTGCAACTATTGCGTTCTTCTGATGAAACTAATGTAACACTTGCTTTGACTATGGCTAAAGGAATGCCAGAACTCAACCTAGACGAAATACTACAGGATTATCTCGAATTATACCAATGTTTGGTAAGCAAACGCCTCAAAAAACAAGTAAAGGCCAAACATATCCTGGTATTAAATCAAACCAAAATCAAGGCTTCACGTATTGGCTTGACTTATTTGCCCGAAAGCATAGGGGATTTTCCAAATTTACAGGAGCTCGATTTAAGTCATAATCAGATCACTCAGTTACCTCAAAACTTTTGGAATTTACCAGCCTTACAAGATTTAAATTTGATAGGAAATCAATTAACCAAACTACCCGAAGATATAGGAAGACTAAAAACACTACGAAAGCTACGCTTAAACCTTAATTCGCTCTCTTCATTGCCGCAAAGCCTGGGAAACTTACCAGCATTAGAACACTTGCAGCTGGGGACAAACGTGCTCAATGAGCTTTCTAATAATTTAGATAATTTAACCACCTTAAAAGAGCTATATTTAGTTGGTAATCAACTTATTACACTCCCTCAATGCTTAGGAAACTTGCCACAATTACAGGTATTACACCTCAATAATAACCAACTAACGCATTTACCCCAAAACTTTGGGAACTTACAGCATTTGAAAACATTGCAGCTCTATCAAAACTCGTTGACAGCTCTCCCCAAAAGTATAGGGGATTTACAGCATTTACACACGCTATACTTAGAAAATAACCAACTCACCCAACTGCCTCAAGAGATAGGGAACCTCCATCAATTACACGTATTGCATCTCAATAACAACCGGCTTACTCAGTTGCCCACAAGTATAGGGAATTTGTCGCATTTACAGATGTTATCTTTACCCAATAATCAAGTGACAGCATTACCCGAAAGCTTGTGTAACTTGGCACATTTACGAGATTTACACCTTGCCAACAACCAACTGACCCAATTGCCAGAAAATATTGGCAACTTGCAAAATTTACAAATGTTGCGTTTACAAGGCAATAACTTTACGGCACTCCCTGAAAGCTTGAAGCATTTACAAAACTTGAGAAACTTATATCTAAAAGGGAATCCTATTGCTTCGTCAACCATAGAAAAAATTAAGCAACAACTTCCCAATTGTAAGATTAACATTTAAAGCTTATGAACATACTACTAGATATTTTGGCTAAAGTTGGCCGTGAGGACACGGCCAGCAACACGGTTGCCTTCGTTTGTGCCTCCACAAACGAAAAATGTCTAGTAGTATGGCTTGTGAATTAAAACCGCATTCCAATAATCAAAATATCATCGGTTTGCGATTTATCCCCTTTCCAGGCTTGTAGTTCTTTTTCAAGACGCGCTTTTTGCTCCGCCATGGGTAAAGGGCTTAGTTCCAACAATAATTGACGGAATCGTTTAGAGAGGTACTTCATGTTTTTGGGTCCACCAAACTGATCCTGAAAGCCATCAGAAAAGATATAAAAGGCATCGCCTTCCTGATAAGGTATTCGGTGTGAGTCAAACTTTTTGTTTTTGATTTGCCCTCCTCCAATGGGGTATTTAGAACCCTTGATCACCGTAATTTCGCCATCTCTTACAAAGTAGAGTGGATTCTTGGCTCCAGCAAACTCAACTCGTTTGTTTTCTTCATCAATCACCAATAACGACATATCCATTCCTTCGTTGGAGCGGCCTCCCTCCTCTTGCTTGAGGTACTTGCGAATGGTTCGGTCCAATTTATCCAGGATTCGGCGAGGTTTGGTAATCTTATCTTCCAATACAATGGCATTGAGCAAGTCATTGCCAATCAAGGTCATAAAAGCCCCAGGTACCCCGTGTCCGGTACAATCTACTGCGGCTATCACGTGCTTGGTATCTTCAAATCCCTTGAATACCGATTGTAGCCCTTCGTCGGTTTGTTCGATGGCATACAATGGCTCTGGCACTGTTTCCGAAAACCAAAAGAAATCACCACTTACAATATCTTTGGGCTCAAATAAGATAAATACATCCTTGAAATAATTGGTAATGTTCTCTTGATCAGGCAACATTGCCTGCTGAATGCGTCGAGCATAACGAATACTCGCGGAGGTTTTTTTGTAGGCAGTTTCTACCTGATTGGTTTTCTGCTCGATTTCTTTCAAAAACTGAGCTTTGGAGAAGGCCGATACCGCGTGTTCCTGAAAACGATCTAATTTTTGAATATCGGCTGCCTCTACTTCCAAAGGAGTAGAATAGCTATCAAAAATCATTACTCCTTCAATGGTTTTGGGGTCACCAATATTAATCGCAATGGCCAAAGAAGATTTCGGCTGATAATTGGGCATCAGCGAAATGCCATTTTGAGAGGGATAAAGCTTATAAAAACCATCGGCCAACGGCTGTCCTTTGGTTACATATTGGATTACGTGCTCATAACCCAGGCTTTTTTCTGATAGTTCTTCTTCGGTATATCCAGCAATGGCCAGTACCTTAAAATTCTTCTTTAAGCTACTGTAATCCAGAAACATACCTTTTTCGGCCGTGGGTAAAAATTCCATCGCTTGCTCAAGCAATACCTGGAGTACCTTTTCAAGTTCTACTTCTTGGTTGATGGTTCGCACTACATTATCCAACGTGCTTAGCTCATCGGCTTTTTGTTGAATCTCTTTGGTACGCTCACCAATCTTAGTTTCTAGTTCTTCGTTACGCTTTTGTAAGCGAATCACTCGCCAATAATAAAACAATACTCCCAACGAAATGGCCCCTACTATCATCAAAAACGTAAACCAGTTGGTTTGATAAAAATAGGGCTGCACATAGAACGAAATGTTTGCGCCTTTTTCGTTCCACAAGCCATCGCTGTTGGTGGCCTTTACCCTAAAAGTATAACTTCCGGGGGCCAGGTTATTGTAATACGCCGCCCGTTTGTTCCCTACATCCACCCATTTATCTTCAAAGCCATCCAGTTTGATCTGAAAAGTTACTTTGTTAGGCGCCAGCAGGCTCAAACCCGCATAATGAAATTCAAATTTGCTCGTACCTGGTTTAAAATCAAGCGTTTGGTGTGTTTCATATGCTTTGTCATTGGCTATCACTTTATTGATCACCACTGGAGGAGTCAACTTATTTGTGCGGATGTTGTAAGGATTGATGACTGCTACCCCAGCAGTGGTAGGATACCACAACAAACCATTGCGATCGCGGCAAACTGAGGGTTGCGATGATGTAGAACAATCACTACTCTTCATTCCATCATCTTCTTGGTACAATACACTATTGACCCGTTTGCGTTTCCCCTCAAAAAATTGGCTTAGCTCTTCTTTTTTCACCCAAAACACACCGTTGCTAGACGACATCCACATTCGCCGCCCGTCGTCTTCGGTAATGGAATGGATGGCATCTTGAGCCAGACCTTCATGCACTGTAATGCTTTGTACTTTTCTATTTTTTACCCGAGCCAGCCCTCCTTTGGTCCCTACCCAAATTGCGCCTTCTCGATCTTCGTACAACGAAAAAATCAAATCACTGATAAGTCCTTCTTTAGTCGTATAATTAAATACTTCTCCATTGGGTGCGAGGCAACTCAAGCCTCCTCCGTCGGTTCCAGCCCATAAGTTACCTTTGCGGTCTTCCAAAATTGGTACAATAGAGTTTTCAGCCAAACCTTCACGCGTAGAGTAGTTTTTAAATTTTCCTTTTTTGAAACGGCTCAGTCCAGTACGGGTTCCTATCCAAATCACCCCATCTTTGCCTTTAGTCATTGTGCGTACTACATTGCCCGCTAAGCCTTCTACAGTAGAATACTGCTTAATCTCGAACGAAGCTTCTTCTTTGGCCTTATCTTTAAAAGTAAGCACATTGATACCACCTCCATAAGTCCCTAGCCAAATGCGCCCCTCGTCGTCTTCCAACACAGAGCGTATGTAATTATTGCTGAGACCATTGGCTTTGGTAAAATTTCTAAATTTTCTATCCTTGAAATAACTGACTCCCCCACTCACAGTTCCAATCCAAATACCTCCATCACTGTCTTCAAACACACAGTTGGCTACATTATCAGTCAGGCCTTCTGTTTCACTATAATTATTAAATTTACCATCACGCAAGCGGTTCAACCCTCCTCTATTCAAGCCAATCCAAAGGCTTCCTTCCCGATCTTCGTAAAGCGCCATAATACTATTGGCCGATAATCCTTGTTCTACTTTAAAATGATCGAAACGAGGTTTTTCGGAAAGTAATTCATCCTCGGTAAGGCGATTCAAGCCACCACTTTGGGTACCAATCCATAGCGTTCCAAAATGATCTTGCTGTAAACAAGTAATGTATTTATCAGTAAGGCCTTCTTTCAAATGAAAATCGTCTTGTTTTTCGGTAGAGGGGTTCCATCTTATCAAATCGGAGTGCGTACCAATCCATATTTGCTCGTTTTTGTCTTCCAGTAAACTGGTAACATTGCGGCTTAATAATAAAATTTTATTGGAATAATCGGTAAAGGTATTGTTGCTGTAGCTACACACCCCTCGGTTGGTGCCTATCCAAAGTGTGTTGTCTTGGGTAACATACAAGGTATTGATGCGGTCCGAAGGTAATCCGTCTCGTCGGAAGTAGGACCTAAATTTGCCATTTTTAAATTTGGCCAATCCTCGTCGAGTACCGATCCATAAAGTACTGTCTGCGGTTTCTACCAATGCAGTAATAGCATCGTTAGGCAAACCATTGGCTTTGGTGTAGGTCGTAAACTTACCATTTTTCATTTTGGTCAATCCCCCACTGTCCGTGCCTAGCCAAAGGTTTTTTCCATGATCTTCGTATACCACCAATGCCCCACTGGTTCGCAAGGCTTCTACATTGCTGGTATTGAAGGTTTTAAATTCTACACCATCAAAACGAGCCACTCCTTCGTAGGTAGCCAGCCATATGTAGCCATTGTGTCCTTGGGTAATAGAGGAAATACTGTTTTGGGGCAGGCCCTGAGGTTTTTGCCAAACATCACATTGAAATTGAGATATAAATTTTTTGGGAGATAGTCCGTATTTCTCCAGCGGTTTGTTTTGTCCAACCACAAGAAGTACCCCTAGTAGATGTACCCCAAAAAACAGAAAAACAAACCTTACGCTTCTTAAATAATCCTTCATAGCAGCAATCTTTCACCTTACAAAGGGAGAAAGTATAGTAGAAATTAAAACTCTTGCCTTGATTATATTGTGTTTCAACAAAATGTGTGCAAAGTTACACGCTTACCACCAAGTAAGAAATAAAAACTCCAATTGATTTTATTCGTAAGTTTGTAACATAGTCAAAATCACCCAGAATATTATGGCAAAAAAAGAACTCAAGTGGTATAAAATATTTGCAAGTATAGATGAAGCCTCGACCAAAGTTCCTCTCAATACCACCAAAAGAGCCCGCATAGGTACCCAAAAAGTATGCATAGCACACACTTCAGAAGGGTTCTTTGCAGTAGACGACGAATGCACTCACATGCGGGCATCGCTTACCAATGGACATTTAAATAATTACAGTGAAGTGATTTGCCCTTGGCATGGTTATCGTTTTTGTTTAAAAACGGGCGAAGAAAAAAGTGGTAAGAATACGTATGCGTTAGAAACTCACAAGATTGAGGAACGAGAAGATGGTCTCTATTTGGGATTGTACAAAGACCAAAAACCTCCGCAAAAGGATGAGTTTAGCTACTAAGTACTCATTTAGATCAGATAACTAAAAATCTGTATTGGGTATAAGTTCACTGACTTTGAGGTAGTTGCCTCCGGCGGCTTCATTTTTTGATGCCAAAAAATAAAGGAAAAAAGCTTGGACAGCATAAGCTTGCCCGCAAGGCCAGTCCCCTCGCGATGCTGACC
>DMXI01000567.1 GCA_003483885.1 Microscillaceae bacterium | reverse complement strand
TGGTGTTTTGTCTGGTGTTAGACGTTCCTGTTTGGGCACAGTATGGTCCAAATGGATATAACCCTAACTCCGTAAGAGGTTCCAAAAAATCTAAACCCATTTTTGGACAACCTATTTTTGAATCAGATATTATGTACCGTACTACGGTATGGCGTAAAATAAATTTGCGCGAAAAGAAAAATAAGCCCTTCTTCTCTATTGAGAATGAAATTACTCAGGTAATTATAGATGCAGTAACTGCCAGAAAATTACAACCTTATGAGTATAACTCTTCTCCTACAACGGATGGAGTTTCAAATCCAATGCAATACGAAGATTTTTTGAGCAAGTTGAAGTACTATGATGATTCAGTTCAAGATTCTGTTGATTTACGTGCGACTGACTTGTACCTTTTGGAAATCAAAGAAGATTTGATTTTTGATCGTAAACGTTCTAGAATGTATTGGGATATTCAATCAGTGACAATGGTAATTCCACAGGGAACTAACCAAGCTACTCAATTGGGTGATGTTCGTCTTGCTTCTTTTAAATACAAAGATTTGTATGAGTATTTCAAAGAAACTTATGAAGAATCTCAAAAGAAAGGTACGTTTGAAGATGTGAGAGCTTTCTGGTATAACCCTGAGAATCCTCGTCGTCACATGTCACTAGGTGATGCAATGGAGTTACGTTTATTTAGTTCTCGTATCACTAAAGTTTCAAATCCTGATGATGATAATATCATTACGATTGTAAACAAAGAGTATGGAGATCAGGATACTAAAAAGGCTCAAAAAGTATTGTACTTATCACAAAAAATTGAGTACGATTTGATGGAGTTTGAGCATAACCTTTGGGAGTACTAAGATAATCCCAGAGAAAGAAAATATTAAAGTAGAAAGGCAAAGTTATTCTTTGCCTTTTTGTGCTTTAGAAGCAAAATATTTAACGATTAAACCTGCTTTACTTTTACCCACTATTTTTTCCAACTCACCCTGTGAGCTTTCACCGATTTTCTTGATGCTTTTGAATTCTTTCAATAAAGTCGTAATTGTTTTTTCCCCAACTCCTGGTATTTCTTCCAATTCAGAGTGAAGGCTGTTATTACTTCTTTGATTACGATGAAACTCAATAGCAAATCTATGGGCCTCATCTCTCACCTTTTGAATGAGCTTCAATGCAGGGGATTTTTTGCTAATATGTAATGGAATACTGTCTTCTGGGAAATAGATTTCTTCTAACTTCTTTGCAATACCTATAATGGTGATTTTTCCATATAAGTTGACTTCTTTCAAAGCCTCACAAGCGGCACTTAGTTGGCCTTTACCCCCATCTATGACTATGAGTTGGGGCAATTCCGCTTTTTCGTTTAATAACCTGCGATACCTTCTGTATACAATTTCTTTCATAGATGCAAAATCATCAGGACCTTGCACGGTTTTAATATTGAAATGACGATATCCCTTTTTGTAAGGAATACCATTATTAAAATAAACCATAGAGGCTACCGGATTGGTGCCTTGCATGTTGGAGTTATCAAAACACTCAATATGAGTGGGTAAGTCTTTCATTCGGAGTACTTGTTGGAGTTCTTCCAATACTAATTTTGACTTATCTTTACCTTGTCTGAGCAATTGTTGCTGTATCTTTTCTTTTTTGTAATACAGTACATTTTTTTGAGATAAAGTCAGTAGTTTTTTCTTATCTCCAATTTTAGGAAGGGTATTTATAAACTTTTCGTCACTGATGTTGAGGGGAATATTAGTAATAATTTCGGAGGCAGTACTATTTACAGTATCTCTAAGGTTGAAAGCTACCAAAGTGAGTACTTCTTCTTCTGATTCATCAAGTTTTTTCTTTACTTCTACATTTTGGGTATGAATGATGGCTCCATTCTTAATTTTTAAAAAATTGATATAAGAGTTATCTTCATCGGATATGATTGAGAAGACATCTACATCAATTATTTTATTGGGATTGACAACCAATGACTTACTCTGGAATTTGTCTAATAAGAGTAGCTTTTGTTTATATGCTTCAGCTTTTTCAAATTCTAATTTTTCAGCAAAGGCTAGCATCTGTTCTTTTATATGACTCTTTACGATGTGTAAATTACCTTTTAGAATTTGTTTGGCCTGTTCAATATCTTTCAAATAGTTTTCTTCGGTTTGTAAACCTTCACAGGGAGCCTGACAGTTGCCAAGATGGTATTCGAGGCATAGTTTAAACTTCTTTTCTTGAATATTTTCCTGTGACAAATGCAGATGACAAGTTCTAATAGTATAAAGCTCTCTAATCAGGTCTACAATGGCATTCATCGCTTTTAAATTGGTAAATGGGCCAAAGTACTGTCCTTTATTTTTTTCCAGTTTGCGGGTTATTATGAGTTTTGGGAAGGGTTCATTACTGATAAGGATATAAGGAAAGGTCTTATCGTCTTTTAATAAGATATTGTATTTAGGTTGATGATTTTTGATCAGATTGTTTTCTAACAACAAAGCATCAAATTCGCTATTGACAACCGTAAATTCTATACTTGCTATTTGCTTCACCAAGTTAATCGTTTTACGATTATGTTGGCCTGATTTATTAAAATAGCTATTGACTCTATTTTTGAGGTTTTTTGCTTTTCCTACATATAGTAATATTTTATTCTTGTCAAAAAACTTATAAACACCAGCATCAGTAGGTAATTGCTTTAAGAAGGTTTCGATTTGGTTCATAGTTAAAACAAGTTATAAAATATATAAAAATAATAAAGCCTCACTGATGGATACAGGAGGCTTTAAATTTACAATGGATTAAAAAAAATTAGGCTTTTACTGACCAGAATTTTTCAATCAAATATTCAGCAATTTGAACAGCATTAGTAGCCGCACCTTTACGTAAATTATCGGCGACAATCCACATATTTAAGGTTTTAGGCTGTGTTTCGTCTCTACGTAAGCGACCCACAAATACTTCATCTTTTCCATGAGCGTTTAGGGGCATTGGATATACATTGTTCGCATTATCATCTTGCAAAACAATTCCTGGGGTGTTAGCCAGTATATCCCGTACTTCCTGAAGATCATACTCTTGCTCAAACTCAATATTTACTGACTCAGAATGTCCACCGATTACAGGAATACGAACTGCCGTAGCGGTTACCTTGAGGTTATCATCTCCCATAATCTTTTTGGTTTCATTCACCATTTTCATTTCTTCACGGGTGTACCCATTATCCATAAAAATATCAATATGAGGTAATACGTTTTTATCAATGGGGTGTGGGTAGGCCTTTTCTACAGGTTGTCCATTACGTTCTCCTTCTAATTGATCTACCGCCTTTACTCCTGAACCGGTTACACTTTGATAAGTAGAAACAACCACTCTGTTAATCTGGTATTTTTTATGAAGTGGTGCTAGTGCTACTACCATTTGGATAGTTGAGCAATTGGGATTAGCTATAATCTTATCCTTATCAGTCAATTGATCGGCGTTTATTTCAGGTACCACAAGTTTATGGTCAGGACTCATACGCCAAGCGGATGAATTATCGATAACTACTGTTCCAACCTCGGCAAATTTTGGAGCAAATTCTTTGGAAGTAGAACCTCCTGCTGAAAAAATAGCAATTTCAGGTTTAAGTTCTATAGCTGTTTGCATCCCTACTACAGTATATTCCTTACCCTTGAAAGTTACTTTTTTACCTACTGATCTTTCAGAGGCAACAGGTATTAATTCTGTTATGGGAACTTGACGCTCCTCAAGTACTTTCAGCATTTCACCACCAACCAAACCAGTGGCTCCTACTACAGCTATTTTCATTATTAAAATATTTAGTGAATTGAATAATATCTAAATTAAAGAAAACTGGTTGATTATAAAATTTAACTGAGAGTGAATCGTGTAAGTAAATTAACATAAACATTTAATTACTTGATAGATCCAACATTTACAATTGTAAAAAAGTTTGTCTGAACTTGTCCTGATCAGCGTAAATTGAGATAAAAGTATTGGTTCCCTCAGCAGGTTCAGATCCCCATTTACCTCCTTTTCGTAAGAGTTTTACTTCCTTGAACAGGCAAATAGAAGGATCAATAGCTATACAGGCAGCCAATGGATCATGAAATTTTTTACCAGCTCGGTTCTTTGCCAAGTACAATTCCATGCCTTTATAAATAAGTTCATAACCTGGGTGTATGTGTTGTTGTGTTGCAAGTAATTTATGAAAATCCAGGTCATATACGACTCCATGGCAAACATTTTTAGATACGAGTAGCCGTTCATTAATGGGAACTTCATTGAGCATCTTAAGTGCCTGTTTAGGTCCTCCATTGAAGTTGTAAGTAGGGCAGAAGAGTAAGCCATTGAACTTAGGTAAACGATATTGAGGAGGTACTACATTGTCACCAGCAAACCCGCCTTGGGCTACCCATCTGTGAATGGGTTGACTAACCTCTAACGATCCAAAGTTAGTAAGTGGTGCCCCAGTAATAAGGGTCAAATCAGGGTATTCGTCTAAGGTTTGACGAATGATTTTATGTCCTTCGTCATCAGGAGAAGCACTTTCAAAATTGCCTAACCAACGTCTATAATAGATAGAGACACAGTTTTTATCATAATTTGGACGATAGCTACCTACCGGAATATCCGAATGTTCGGTTACTTTTAAAATATGGCGAACCAAGCCAATTTGCTCATCAGTACCAGGCGTTACTGTAACTGCTCTAAGTGATACAGCAGGGTGAGCGATTAAAAAGCAAAGGGTGACCGCATCATCTGGGTCACCCGTTTCCATATCAAATAGTACGTTCATTTAATAAATTCCTTGCGATATTATCTTAATAACTTGATCCAGCCCTTGAGCTTTTGGATTGAATTATTGGGATCCAGGGTGATAAACTTTACTTCTGCGGAATAATAATACATTCCTGCAGGTAGTTCTTCACCGCTATTGCTTGTACCATCCCAATTAAGCAAAATGTCATCATTCTTTTCAAATACTAAGGTACCCCAGCGGTTATGAACCTTAAACTTGACTGACTCCACAAAACGTGGGGTTGGGAAAGGCTGAAATACGTCGTTTTTGCCATCATTGTTAGGCGTGATGATATTTGGAAGCTCATAATAAGTACAATTGTCTTGACAGACAGTATTGCTCGGTTCACTTTCATTATCTAACCTATCCAAAGCAGTGACATAGTAACAACCAGCTAATGAGGTAATATTGTCATGAATAAAGCTCAATTGAGAAGCATCTAAAGTGGCAAGTAAAGTGAAATCTCCTTCAATGGTTGGTCTGAAATACAGTTTGTAACTCACGATATCGTTGTCACAACCAATAGCAGGGTTGATTACTGGAGTCCAGTTTAAACGGTTTTGAATCAGGGATTGATCAGTAAACGTTTCACAATTGATAGAGTCGATGGCCAACACAGGTGGACAAGGAGCGGTCGTATCTGTGGGTTGAGCACAGGCAATCTGTGACAAATTAGCCAAAGAATCGGGATTTAAAATATTGATCACTGGGTTGTCATAGGTGCCCACTGTGAGAATATAATAACAATAAGTGCTATCAGTGTCTAGTTTACGATTTTGAAAGGAGCCTTGATCAAAGTATTCCAGTTTGTTTGAGCTACTTTGGGGCAATGAATCAATGAGCTGAAACGAACCAGAAGGACTCGTTTGACGATAAATTAAATGCTTGACATTTGCCCAAGGTACATCATAGCTCCAGTTGAGACGAATACTACTAGGGGCTGAAACAGCGGTAAGATCTACACTGGAAGCCAGCTCGGAGTAGTCATCAAACACAGGAGTTCCAGCATTATCAACGTAAGCCAATACCCGATAAGTATGCCCTGTATCCAGCGTATTAATACCCTGATGTACAAAAGATGTATCTGAAGTAAGCGTAAGCAGTTTGGTAGAGTCAGTACGCGTAGAATCTTCTCCTCGGATGCCCAAGAAATGATACAAATCATAACGATATACGGTGGCTGGGCTTCCTTCAGGAGCTCTTGTCCATTTTACGGTAATTTGTCCATTGGCAGCATCAGTGCGATCTACGGTCACGTTAGTCATCAAAGGAATGTCAAGTGGTAAACTCAAACATACTTCTTCAGAGGCTTTGCTTTCGCCACCAGAAGGAGCAGGAAATACAGCCGATATACGGTAACTATATCTCAAACCTTTCTTAAGTCCTTGATTATCAGTAAAGGTAGTTTGAGTAGCAGGTACCCGTCCTATTTCTCGGTAGCCTAAGCCATCGGGAACTCCTACATCACAAGCGCCAGGTGTCCAACTGGAACAACCCTCTTTTCTCCAAATAATAATTTCTGAAGCATTATCACAAATCAAGTTGTAACTATCCCAATTGAGGGTAATACTTCGCCCTATTCCACTAGCTGTTAAATTTTGAGGTGCTGGGCCAACTACAGTGATACGCCAAGCTTGAATATCTACTAGGGGTGGTTCTGGGTTTGGAGGATTGTCTTCAGCTTTAAATACTACTCGGTAGGGTTGTTCGCGAATATTATTACAACCTGGTCGCCAGGCAAAGGAGCCAGAGGGTACTCCTGGAGTTTGAGCAAAACTAGCCTTGACATTAAAACCATCTTCCAAAATTCCACTTTCAGCCGTAATGGCGACAGAATTATTGTCGGGATCTTCTGCTCGGATAGTGGCCAGAAGCTCTGAGTTGGCTTCTACGCAGGTATCTTTGGGCAGAATCAGCCTGGGACGCCTATTTTTACAATCAAGCACAATGATTTGCATATCTCGGATAACAGAGCCAATTTTAACTCCATTCCTCCATTCTTCTACCTCAAAGGCAATGTTATATTCTCCTGCAATGGCGGGAGAGTCCCAGGTAAGCGTACCAGTAAATGGGTCGATACGGAAAAAAGGAACACCACCATTTTCATTAGTCCCTCCAAACGAAGGTGCAGCCGGGCTTACATATCCGTTTACATCCGTATTTTCAGTTTGCTGAGGAATTGCTAACTTAAATGAAAGGCTGTCTCCATCAGGATCAAATGGGGCAGGGTTGTGGGTAAAACGCTGACCTACACAGGCTAAATCAATAGGATCAGCCAACAAAACAGGTGTGTCATTTAAACCTAAAAAAGGATCAATTAATAAGATTGTAGATACTGAAAAAGGAGTATCTACCGAATTAACCATATTTAAAACTCCCGCATTTCTATTTTCTTCTGTAAAAAATATCTTATAGGCTTGTGGAGCAGGGTAAGTATGCTCTATGACATAAATATTACGTGAAGTACTATTCCCAATGAATTCTTCTGAGGTTCTTCTTACTTCTGCACTGTTACCATCTCCAAAGAAAATATTAAGAAAAGGACTATCAGCGTTACCCTGGCCTCTATCCATATAAATGGTAATGGTGATACGATAGGTAAGACTGGTACTAGATATTCTTTCAGCAGTGATTTGCCCAGCTCGTAAGTGAGTAGCATTTGCCTGGTATGATGTAATCAATAAAGCAAACAACGCACTTCCAATCCAGGATAGATTTTTTAAATAGTGTTTTATTTTTTGCATACTAAACTCTTTATCCGTTTATAGCGGTTATGGCTAAATTTCAATTGGTAAAATCAGAAAATACCCTCAGAAGCCTAATTTCTGTAAAAATAATGAAATATCTCAATAATTAGGGATACATAAACTGTCATCTGGACAGAATTATATTCTTTAGGCACAGCAGGGTTTATGCCTGTACATTACAAGAAAAGAATAATTTCTTTACTGTAAAAAATACTAATAACTAGAGTAAATAGTTCGCCAAATTAAGGGGAATTAAGGTGTAAGGTGAATTGTTTCAGGTTTCTAAGCTACAGACGGCACATGAAAGCAAATCCCCTATTTTTAGGTAGAACAATTGATTAGAGGATTTGCCTTTTGTTATTAAACCTGAGCTGTTTCTAAAGCTTCTTCTAATTCAACCCAATCTCGTTTAGAATGTTTTCTGGGAAATAATTCTGGATACAAAATTTCACTGATAATTTCTACGGAATCGGCCAAACGTGGGCCAGGTCGATTAAAATATTGGTTTCCATCGGTGAGGTATACTTCTTTTTGGATTATGGCGGGTAAGTCTTGCCAACCAGGTAGTTGAGTCAACAAATGTATTTCTTCTAAGGTGCGATCAATGCTAAACCCACAGGGCATGATCAAGATCACATCTGGATTGAGCGATACAATATCTTCCCATTGGATGTAATGTGAGTGGTGAGCTTCTTCTCCCATCAAGTTGATTCCTCCTGCTTTTTCTACCAGTGTAGGCACCCAATTAGCGGCATTCATTAGTGGTTCAAGCCACTCGATACATACAACGCTTTTCTTTTGAGTGATTTGCTCGGTAGTTTTGGCCACCAGATCAATGCGATTTTGTAGGTCTTGCACAAGGTTTTGGGCTCTGGAGGCTACTCCCAAAGTTTGTCCTACTTTTAAAATATCTTCAAAAACATCTTGATACCCTACAGGTTCCAGGTTTATAATTTCAGGACGAGAGCTAATCAATTGACATACCGCTTGCTCAACATCTTTCATACTTACGGCACATACTTCGCATTGAGATTGAGTCACGATAAAATCAGGTTTGATATTTTCTAATACATCCCCCAATACCTCATATACCGACAGGCCGTTTTTTACCAAGGCTGCTACACTTTGGTTAATTTCTGCACTGCTCCCTTGAGGAAATTTAGCCTTAGTACAGATAGGTAATTGGTCAATACCTTGGGGATAGTCACACTCATGAGAGCGCCCCACCAACTGATCTTGAAAACCCAAAGCACATACTATTTCGGTAGCGCTAGGTAATAGAGAAACAATTCGTTGCATGTTGTTCATTAACTTTTGGAAAAAACTTTAGAAACTAACCAGTTGTTCTTGTTGGGAGTTTTGAGGATTAGCGAGCATGCGAAAAAGCACAAAATATTACATTTGAGGCAATTTACTTCAAATTAAATTCAATTTTGTGAGGACTTACTTTTTTTAATCTTAAAGCGCAAGTGAATGTACACCCCAACAACGATTTCAAGAGTAGATACCTCCAACGCAATCGGATTGTTTGATAGTGGTATTGGTGGCCTAACTGTAGCTCGAGCAGTACGGAAATTACTACCACAAGAAAGTATTATTTACTTTGGTGATACTGCCCATTTGCCTTATGGCGATAAGTCTACAGCAGCGATTCAGGCTTATGCCATCAAAATTTGTAATGTATTGTTACAACAAAACTGTAAAGTAATACTGATTGCTTGTAACTCGGCTTCGGTAGCTGCTTATGACTTGGTGAAGGAATACGTAGGTAGTAGGGCTAAGGTAATGACTGTGATTGATCCTATGGTGAACTATATAGGGCAAACTTACCCAAGTCAAAAAGTAGGTTTGATAGGAACCAAGCAAACCATCCAATCCAATGTTTACAAAAAAAAGGTAGATGAGTTAAAGGCAGGAGTCGAATTGCAATCGTTGGCAACGCCATTGCTGGTACCTATGATTGAAGAGGATTTTTTTAGAAATAGCATTCGGGAAGGCATCATTGAAGCTTATTTATCAAGAGAAGAGTTAAGCCAAATCACCTCTTTGATCTTAGGATGCACTCATTATCCTTTGATTAAGTCATCTATTCAAAATTATTATAAAAACGCTGTACAAATACTGGACTCCTCAGAAATAGTTGCTCAATCTTTAAAGGGATTACTGGAAATGCACAACCTGACTAATAAGAGTGATAAAGTCTTCCAGAAATTTTATGTATCTGATTTTACCCAATCTTTTGAAACTTCCACCAAATTGTTTTTTGGCGAGCATGTACATCTCGAACATTACCCATTATGGGAATAATATTACATTGGCAGGGATTAAAAGCCTGTTTTGTTTGTAGGAAAAATTGTATATTAAACCAAGTCAACAATAATACAATACACGCTAATGTAAGATTACAATCAGCATAACTGCACTACAAACAAAAATGACCTTGAACACTAATTTACGGTAGTTATGAAAAAGCTAGTTTTCAACTTGAGTTATCATACCTCCCTTGGGGTATTGCTTTCAGCTTTTTTGGTATACGCTACACAAGCCCAAAAAATATATAAAATGCCTGGAGTTCACGGTTATCAGGTGTTTCATTCGCTAGATTCAGCCTTAAAAAAAACAAGTGAAGTTCAGTATTTGGATTTGAGTGAACAGCAAGGGGTAACATTACCAGAGGGCTTACAAAAATGTAAAAATCTGGTAGTTTTAGATTTGTACAATACAAAATTGGTTACGCTACCCAAGATAGTAGAGCAATTTAAAAACCTGGAAGAAATAAACCTAAGCCAAAACCCACAATTGGATTTACAGGATGCATTTGTGAAGTTGTCCAAGCTACCTTATTTGCATAAAATTCATCTGGCACATAACCAACTTACCCGCTTACCTTCAGAAATAGCCCTTCTCAAACAGCTCGATGTACTCAATCTGTACAATAATCGCTTAACTGATTTGCCAGCTTCTATTGCTAAACTGAAGGCGTTGAAAGAGATATATCTGCAAGCCAACCAGCTAAACAAGATACCTAAAGCCATTACCCGGGTTAAAAATCTGACAGTACTCGATTTATACAAAAATCAAATACAAGAAGTGCCACCAGAGATTGGTAGTCTAAAGCATTTACGCATTCTAAACTTGCATCAAAATTCCCTCTCCAGATTTGCCAAAGAAATCTATGCTTTAAAAGATTTGGAAGAGTTATATTTGGGCTACAATGCTGGCTTAAATTATGAAGAAGTATTGGCTGGACTAGCCCAATTACCTCATTTAAGAGTGTTGAATCTTACCAATAATCAGATCAAGGTGTTGCCTATGGAGGTAGGGCTTATGCTGAACCTGCAAGAGTTGTATTTGCAAAAAAATCAGTTAGCTCACTTACCCGAAGAGTTGAGTTTGTTGAAAAACTTACACGTGTTATCCCTGGCAAAAAACCGCTTCAAAAGACTACCTCGTCGCTTTGGGAAATTGACTAACCTCAGAGTGTTGAATCTGAGCAAAAACCCCCAATTGGAATATACCCAGGTATTTGATGTATTAAGCGATTTGGAAGGTTTACAAAAGCTGGACTTATCAGGAAATAACTTACAATATTTATCAGGACAGATTGTCTTTCTCCAGGGTTTACGAGATTTAGACTTGCGAAACAACCACTTAAAATCTCTGAGTCCTAAAATTGCCTTGCTGACCAACTTGCGAAAACTTGACCTATACCAAAACAAATTGTCTAGTTTGCCCAAACGCATCCATTCTTTGCATAATTTGGTGGAGCTTTCACTGGGCCGAAATCAACTCCCCAAAACCGAACAGACCAAAATAAAAACCTGGTTTCCCAATGCCTTGGTGAGTTTTCAATAAAGATTTTATGATCTCATAAAAAAAGCTCCTGACTTGGTTAAGTTAGGAGCTTTTTCTTGATAGTGATTGACTCAATTGGCAGGATTAATAAGCGCCTTCCTGGCAAATATAATCACCGGTACTACTGTAAAAAACATCAATAATCCATACACCGCTCCTGGAATAGACATTTCGGTATTACTCAAAATGGTAGTGGCAATTGTAATGGCAAGGGTACCATTTTGCAGACCTGTTTCCAGTGAGATAGTAAAACTTTGGCGTAGATTCACCTTGAATAAACGCGCTGAGAAGAACCCAAAGGCCATCATAACAATATTGATCACTAATACTGGTAAGGCCGCTTGTTTGAGGTGGGTAAAGAAATTGGCCCGATCGTTATAAATGGCTACCACCACGATAAAGATGAAGAAAACCACCGAAAAAGGGGCAAGTATTTTTTCTATTGCCTTGGCAGTAGATGCCGACCTTGCCTTGATGACCATACCTATTACTACTGGTACAATAGCAATGACTAATACAGGCAATACAATTTTGGCCACATTAATATCTTGTTGTGCCCCCATATAACGCTTAATAGCCATTCCCAAAAATAAAGGAATGGTGATCACGGTAGCCATGCTACTAATGGCAGTAAGGGTTACCGAAAGTGCTACGTCGGCTTTGGCCAGGTAAGAAATCATATTAGAGGTGGTACCACCTGGACAAAAAGTGAGTAACAGCACCCCGACGGTGAGCGTAGGAGAGAGGGGAAATATAGTGACGACCAAAAGGCCAAATAATGGGAGTAAAATTAATTGGTTGATTAGCCCTATTGCCGTAGCTTTGGGCAATGATATCACTCGTTTGAAATCGGAGATAGTAAGGGTAAGCCCCATCCCAAACATAATAAAAGCAAGGGCCAGGGGTAGAAGCACTTTGATTACAAATCCAGACATAGTTTGAAAATAATTAGTCTTTTTAAAAGATCCTGATCTTACCTTTGAATAGAAGCAATAGGTAAGGTACAACATAAGCTAGAAGAGTATGCTTAAACTTTGTCTTCGGATATAAAAATGATGAGTTTTTTGAGTTGATGCAGCACATTTTTAAGGGAATAGCCTGAGCTATTGCTGCAAAAATTGCTAAAATCAAC
Source organism: Microscillaceae bacterium (assembly GCA_003483885.1). Classification (GTDB taxonomy): domain Bacteria; phylum Bacteroidota; class Bacteroidia; order Cytophagales; family Microscillaceae; genus Microscilla. The sequence continues at coordinate 2,787 of DMXI01000567.1, read as the reverse complement.
GCGGAAAAATCGCTTTTTTAGCCCAGATTATAATGTTTAAGTATACTCTACAAAATACAAGTTAGAAAAAATCAGTAGAAATCACGTTTATGAAGAATATATTATTGATTGGCGGCACTGGGTTCATTGGACGACACCTGATAGAGGCATTAAATAAGGATAATCATCAACTGATCTTATTTAGTCGCCAAGCCCCTGGGTTTGATTTACCCCCCGGAGTGATTAGCATACAAGGCAATCGGATGCAACTCAAGCAATATCGCCAGCAATTTGAGATGTTTAAGCCTGATGTGGTAGTAGACCTTATTCCATATACAAAGCAAGAAGCAGAAGGTTTACTGGAAACCTTTCAGGGCATCACTTCGCACATTGTAGCGCTAAGTAGTGGAGATGTGTATCAGGCTTATGAAATATTTCATGGAGGCGATGGACAGGTAATTAGCAGTGAATTAGATGAAAATAGCGCCTTACGCACCACAATGTTTCCCTATCGTAGGCCAGAACAATTCAATGATTGGTTGTATGACTATGAAAAAATCCATGTAGAACAGATCCTTATGGGTAACAGTGCAATAGATGTGACCATCTTAAGGCTAGCGGCTTTATATGGAGAATATGATCGTCAAAAAAAGCTTTCGGCCTACATCCAGCCCATGTTGCAAGAGGAGGACGAGATTTTGATACCCGAGCACAAAGCCAATTGGCGATGGACACGTGCTTATGTAAAAGATATAGTACAAGCCATTGTGCTTTCTATAGAAAAGGAAGCCGCCAGAAACGAAATATTCAATGTAGGAGCTAAGAAAACCTATAGCCAGTTTGAGATTATAGAGTTACTCAAGGCTCTTACTGGATGGAAGGGTGATATCGTAACGATTAAACAAAACATCATCAGCGATATGCCTGATGATTTTGAAGAGGAGCTCACCAAGGACGAATACAACTATGGGCAACATATTGTACTCAATTCCCAAAAAATAAGAGATGTTTTAGGTTATAAAGAGGCTTACCCCTATATCGTAGGTTTAGATCGCACTATAACATATGAGAAGAGCCTTGAAGTGAAAAACGAAGATTAGTTAGGAGTTGGGAGTTTGTAGCGATTGACAGCTGTTGGTCTTTAGTTTTTGGCCTTTGGCTAGTTTTAGTCCATAGCATTCAGTCCATTGTCCATAGTTTTTGGTTCGTAGTCAGGAGCTTATTAAGTGAAAAGCGAAAATTTAGGAGCAAGGATCACGGAACAAGGGCGGCGCAAAGCGTAGCTAAAGGCTAATAACCAATAGCCTATTCTTACATTTGCAAATTTAATAATTAATCATCGCATTGCGGAACAATAGAACAATGTAACCATCAGCCGAAGGCGGAACAATGAAACAAGAGAGCGAAGCGTAACAATGTAACAATAAGCGCAGTGGAATAATAAAACAATAACAATGAAAATTAATTCATGTCCACCATTTTGAGCGCGTGCATACGGTAATTCTGAATCAAAGCTTGATACAACAAATCACCTTGCAAACGATAACCAGGACCGCTTAGGTGAACGTAGTCATAACTAGAAAGCTTGTATCTGCGCCATTTTCTGATGACTCCCAAACCACCCATTACTGTATAAGTATCCCATACTGCACAATCCATTTCATCGGCTAGTTCAAAGATCATTCGGCTTGCTTTGTTATTACTATAGTTGAATCTACCACGATAAAGACAATCACCAGGAGTAGTCAATAAAATAGAAGCCTTAGGAGCAGCACGCTTGATACGACTCAGCAAGATACTGTAATCACGTTTAAATTGTTTAGAATTGAAACGGTGGGTATAAGCATCGTTGGTACCTAATGAAATAATTACCAAATCAGGCTGGAGACTTTTTACGTGATTTGCTACTCGGGGACTACGCAAAAACGACTTTACGGTAGCACTATTGGCACCTGCTGAATGGTATACTACTCCAGGTTTGTCATTTTCCAGAGATACTCCTTCTAATGTAAATGATCTTTGTTCAGGACGATTTTTATCCATCGCAATGGTTACCTGACCTACAGGACGTTTGAGCAAAAACTCCACATAACCATCGGCTACAATACGTTGAGGAGAGATAATTTCGTAAGGAGTCACCAATTTTACCTGAAACGAAGCGCGATCTTTGGTGTTGTAAAATACCTTTACTCGAGTGATTTGATAGTTGTTATTGCCACGATTAGGGTTTACGGTAAAGCGGGCATTTTGATCACGTGTAGTGGCAGCCATTCCACCAACTCCCCAAGAATCTGTTTTAGCAAAGTTGGTGGCCCAACTTCCTGACCATTTACCCGAATAAGAAGTTTTATAAGTATGTGGATCGTTAGATTTGGCCATCTTGTGAGGAAATACAAAGCCACGACCAGCTACTCCCATGTGTGGCTGATATTTGAAATGTTTTCTGACCTGATTAGAGAACATGTCGGCCTGAAGATGTGAATCGCCAATATGCAAGATACTCATTCGCTTACGCTTACCTTGTAGATACTCATCCCATACATGATGAAAGTTATTGAGAGCCTTACCATATTTGGGAGTAAATATTTGATTGTAATCGTATCGAACAAAAGGGTATTTTCGCTCAATTACCGGAGTATTTGGCAATTTGGCCAAATGTTGGTGACTAAACGAAGCCCAAAGACTGATGTATAAACTAACGATATAATTGATAGAACTTGTCATATTCTGAAAGTATGGCTTTATATAGCATTTCAGAGACAATCTGTGCCCCTTTGCCTGTAAAATGAGTAAAATCTAAATTTGCCA
>DMXI01000510.1 GCA_003483885.1 Microscillaceae bacterium | reverse complement strand
ATGGAGCAAAGAACTGCATAGGTGCAGGGTCAGAAGCAGAAGCAGAAACAACTGTAGTATAGTTCATCGCTCCCGCGTCAGTCAAGGATTTTACTACCTGAGCTACTGTACTTGCTTTTTGCCCTACGGCTACGTACACACAGTAAACAGGTTCTCCTCTGTCATAAAATTCTTTTTGGTTGATAATGGTATCAATCGCTACTGCTGTTTTACCAGTCTGACGGTCACCAATGATCAACTCACGTTGTCCACGTCCAATTGGAATCATCGCATCAATCGCTTTGATACCAGTTTGTAGAGGTTCATCTACCGGCTGACGGTAGATTACCCCAGGAGCTTTTCGTTCCAAAGGCATATCGTACAACTCACCTTCGATGGCTTTGTCGCGATCGTCAATAGGCTGAGCCAAGGTATCTACTACCCGGCCAATGATACCCTCCCCTACTTTGATAGAGGCGATTTCTTTTGTACGCTTTACGTTGTCTCCTTCTTTAATACCTGCGGAATCACCGAACAATACAACCCCTACGTTGTCTTCTTCAAGGTTCAATACCAATCCACGAAGACCGTTATCAAACACTACTAATTCACCGGCCTGGGCTTTGCTAAGTCCGTATACACGGGCTACCCCGTCACCAATTTGCAATACGGTACCTACTTCCTCTAGTTCGGCTTCGGTTTTAAAGTTGGAAAGCTGCTCTCTTAGAATAGCAGAAACTTCATCGGGTCTAATTTGAGCCATAATTAGTATATTTTAATCGCCTTGTTAAGAACGAAAATTCTGTTTTAGTTTTTGTAATTGACTTTTGATAGAATTATCCAATTGAGTGTCACCAATACGAATGGTCATACCACCAATAAGGCTTTCATCGATTTTGGCTTCGACTTTTATAGTTTTGCCTGTACTCTTCTCGAGGGCGGCTCTCAATTCATCTTTCAAAGGATCAGAAATCGCAACTGTGCTGGTTACGTATACTTCCTGAATATTTTTGTATTTGTTGTATTGCTCACGGAATGCTACACTGATGGTATACAACATTTCTTCGCGGCTTCTTCGGGCAAGAATTTCGAAGAGCAAAATCATCACGTCGGATACTTTGTCTCCAAAAATATCTTTCAATACTGCGAGTTTTTTGTGTGCACGAATAATTGGATTGTGCATTACTACAAAAAACTGACGGTTTTCGTCATTTACCCGTTGGAACAGCTCCATGTCTTGCTCCACTTGATCCAATATACCTTTTTCAACGGCCAGATCCAGCACTGCCTTGGCATATCGTTGGGCAATTTGATTATCAGACACCATTTGTTACTATTTTAGATCGTTTGACTTAAAAAAGATTAATTTACCTTAAGGTCGTTGATCAATTCTTTCATCAAACCTTCTTGTTTGTTGCTGTCTGACAACTCACGTTTAAGCAATTTTTCAGCTACCTCTACCGAAAGTACACTGATTTGGCTTCTGATATCAGCCACAGCAGCTTGTCTCTCTTTTTCGATGGCTTCTTTGGCAGCAGCCTCAGCATCACCAATAATTTTGTTGGCCTTGGTAGTGGCTTCTTCCAGATTTTTGTCTGCTATAGCCTTGGCTTCTTTCAAAATTTTGTCCTTTTCTATACGGGCAGCTTCTTCCATGTTCAGCTGAGCTTTTTTAAGCTCTTCTACTTCTTTACGAGCAGTAGCTGCTTCGTCAAGCGCATTCTGGATAGAATCTTCACGGTCTCTCAAAGACTTCATGATAGGCTTCCAGGCGTAGCGGCTCAATAAAAACAAAACCACCAAAAAGGTAATGGTCTGCCAGAATATCAATCCAATTTCGGGAGTGACTAATTGCATTTGTATATAAAGTTTTAGTAAAGACTAGATAATTATTAATTATTAATGATGAATGGTCAAATTTCTAACCTTACTTCATCATTAAAAAAATTTCTTGATTTTGCTTCATTCAATACTTTCCCAAGTCTTCAATCAGCTCAACTGAATAAATAAAACCCACAAGCAGGCCTAGCGCCTACTTGTAGATTTCTATTCTCTTTGTTGGAAACTATGATTTGAAAGAGATCAACAAACAGATTACAACGCCGAAAAGGGCCACACCCTCGATCAAAGCGGCAGCAATAATCATGTTACGCTGAATATCTCCGGCTGCACCTGGGTTACGAGCGATACCTTCAGTAGCACCACCACCGATACGACCGATACCAACACCTGCGCCTAATGCAACAAGTCCAGCACCAATACCAGCACCCATCATTGCGAAACCAGTTCCCATATCCATCGCGAAGATAGATGAAATAATAGATAATAATTGAGCTAACATAATTTGTAAACTTATGTAATGAAAAAAAGAAAAATATTAATTAAGGAGAGCGTCAAACGCCTCTGTAACTAATGTCTTGAATATTTTTAGTGCGCGTGAGCGTCATCATGATGATGATCTTCTACCGCAGTGGCAAAATAAGATGCCGACAACAAGGTAAATACATACGCTTGGATAAATGCTACCAACAACTCAAGGAAGTTCATAAAAGTAGCGAATGCAGTACTTACTACCCCTACTGCCAAACTCTGGAAAATAAAGATCAAACCGAACAAGCTCAACATAATAATGTGACCTGCGGTGATGTTTGCAAACAATCGGATCATTAAAGAGAAAGGCTTGGTAAACATACCGATGATTTCAATCGGTACAATAATAGGGTACAACCACTTGGGTACAGGAGGTAAGAAAATGTGTGCCCAGTAGTTTTTGTTACCACTCAAAGTAGTAATAATGAAAGTAATCACCGCCAATACCGCAGTTACTGCAATGTTTCCGGTAAGGTTGGCAGCTCCTGGCAACAATCCCATCATGTTGTTGAACCAGATAAAGAAAAATACGGTCAGTAAGTAAGGAACAAATCTTTGGTATTTAGGACCAATGTTGTCTTTGGCAATATCGTCTCTTACAAAAATAATAATGGGCTCAAAGAATGATTGAATACCGCGGGGAGCTCTTCCTTCATTCTTTTTGTATCCTTTGGCTACGCTGAAGAATACAAACAATAACAATATAACACTTACAAAAAGAGAAGCCACGTTTTTGGTGATAGAAAAATCTAACACGGTGCCTCCGTTGGCTAGCTTAAAGTGACCGTGGTCATAAATGTATACGTTTTTACCACGTTTAAACTTTATACCGCTATGTCCTTCTTTTTTGTGCTCATCGCCTTCGTGGTGTTCACCACCCTTTTTAGGTTCGGCATGAGGAATAGCAGAAGACATAAAAATATCCAGACCGTTTTCAGTATATAATATTACTGGTAGCGGAATGGAAAATCCGTGAAAAAACTCCCACTTATGGTCATCGGCAATGTGGTGAGTAATCAATTCGCTGAAGTCGTCGGCTTCAAATTTCTTTCCCTCTCCTTCTTTTCCACCTTTGGCATTTGCCAACTGAAAAATACAGATGAGTCCAACAAGTAATAGCGTTTTTTTAAGCA
>DMXI01000525.1 GCA_003483885.1 Microscillaceae bacterium | reverse complement strand
CACTTTATCAAAACAAAAGTGAGTTTGCCCGACAAATGGATGAACACGTACAAACCTTGAATGCTGTGCTGAATGGACGCCGCGAAACTTCTATCACTTTTCTCAACAAATTGTTTCATTCTTTCAAGGTGAATCCGCTATACATTTTCTTTGGCAAGGGCAATATGCTCTTACCCGAAAGTAATGAATTTGAAGATGACAACGAGCGAGAAATTAAAAGACTAGCGACATTGGTAAAGAGCCTGGAAAAAGATGTGGAAAGCTTCAAAATTGTAATAGAAGCTAAAGACGAAACAATTTCGGCCCAAAAAAGAGAAAACAACACCCTAACCGAGCAAATAAAGCTGCTAAAGCAAACGGTGAAGGTGAAATAGTTTTTTAATCCAGCGAGCAATAAAAAAGAGGCTGGTTTTCACTAGCCTCTTTTTTATTTGAATAAATCTTATGTATTAAAATATTTATTACTCTTTTTCTTCTGCAATTCTTCGCGCTTCCTCTGCTTCTTTTTCTTCTACCCCGTGAGTCAATTTTTTGAGTTTTTTGAGGAATAGAATCAATAACAAACCAAAAGCTACGGTAAAGGCCGTAATGTATAAGAAGGTCTTAAGTTCGCGATCGTTTTGGACTTCCTCTATGGCAAAGGTTCCTTCGTAGCCTTTAGCGTCGTTTTTAGGTTGTTGCCCTTCTTTTACTTTATCCTTTTTAGAGAGGTTGATCGTAAAATGTAGTGGTTTGTCCTTGCTGGCTTCCTGATCTTTCAAAGCAGCCAGGATTTGCGCTGTTTCGCTTTTGAAAAACGCACTCACATTTTTATTATTATCATCTTTACTGGTAAGCATTAATTTGCCCCCTTCTTGATAAAATGCACCTCTGAAAGAAATATCTTTATCCTTGGCTAAGGAAGTGTCAACCCTGGTAATAGGTTTCAAATCAGCTCGAGAAGCAATCAATTCTACTTTGATAGGCTCTACCTGAGAAGACTCACCTACCAAACCAGCGACTTTGTTTCCAAAACCTGTAAAAGCAAAGTAAACCCCCATCATAATAGAAGCATAACGAGCTGGGGCTAATTTGGTAATGAAAGAAAGTGATACAGGTGACAAGCAAAGTTCTCCAATGGTGTGTAGTAAGTAAGCCAAAATTAACCAAATCATCACACCTTTACCAAAGGGTTCGCTACCTGCTTGTACTGAGGCGGCGGCCATTGCGAAAAAACCAAATCCCATAATGATGGTACCAATGGCCATCTTAAACAGAGAAGACGATTCTTTTCCTTTACGTTGACGCATTGCCCAAAAACCAGCAACTGATACTCCCAGGGTAATGATAAAGAAAGAGTTAGCAGCCTGGAATACACCTGCGGGTACTTCCCAGCCAAACAAGAAGCGGTCTATCTTGTTTTGAGCGTAGATGTTCATCAAACCTCCCGCTTGCTCAAATGCTCCCCAGAAAACTATAATGATGATAAAAGAAAGGAATAGGACAACCAAGCGGTCTTTTTCTATCTTGGTAAGCGGTTTGTTTTGGTTTGAACCTTCTATTTTTACAGGTGGTTTATAATCTCCTACACCTGTCAAATATTTTTGTCCCCAGATAAATAATATTTGCCCAAACAACATACCGATACCAGCTAACCCAAAGCCATAATGCCAGCCAAACTTATCGGCTACAATAGGTACAATCAAGGAAGAAAGAAATGCTCCCAGGTTAATGCCAATGTAAAATAATGTAAATCCTCGGTCACGACGTGGATCACTATCTTTGTAAAGTCCTCCTACAATGGTTGAGATATTAGGTTTTAATCCTCCCACACCTATTACAATCAAGACTAAGCCTGCATAAAATGCATTGATATTTTGAATGGCCAATACTCCGTGTCCGATACACAATATCAATCCACCTACCATCACCATTTTTTTCTGGCCTAGCCAGCGATCGGCCAAGATACCTCCTGGAATACCCATCACGTACACCATCATAGTGTACCATCCATACAAGGCGAGGGCCTCTACATTTGACCAACCCAAACCACCTTTTTCTATTGGAGAGATGATAAAAAGTACCAGAATGGCCCGCATTCCATAATAACTAAATCGCTCCCACATCTCAGTAAAGAACAACACTGCCAACCCTACTGGATGTCCCAAAAACGCTTTATCCGAAGATTTACTCATAACTTTGTCGCTTAGTCTCTATATTATTTTGTATAGCATAGTATGATATGCACAAAAATCTAGGTTTTGAATCAAAATTTGAAAATCCCACAAATATATTGGAAAGTTTATAAAATCTAAAGGGTGGGTTCTGGCTTTAACTTTTAGAAAGTAGCCAAAGTTTGTAAAATACAATCAAATCTTCCAAAGGCTAATAAAATTTAATACGTGATGAAAGTTCGTTATAACCCTTGTGAGGTACAAAAAAGAACGGCCTTTTTACTCCTTAAGAAAGGTTAAAAGTGCTGTTTGTTATAGGAAATGTACAAATTAAAAATAATCTTCATTGCTGCTGAGAGGCATATAAATCTAGCCAAAAGTGTTTTTTTGTCGTATTAAAAAAAGAACAAA
>DMXI01000191.1 GCA_003483885.1 Microscillaceae bacterium | reverse complement strand
TATTTAGGCTTACCCGAACCGGTATTGGATGCGCCTTACTTGCCCGATGATCCCTTTGTATCACTGAAACCTTATACCCAAAAAGAAGCGAAAATTTTCTTTGGCCGAGGCTGGGAAATTCGCCAGTTGTATCATTTTGTCAAAGACCCACAAAGCCCTCCCATGATGCTCTTGATGGGCCAATCAGGCGTGGGCAAGTCTTCCTTGTTGCATGCGGGCTTGTTACCTCGCTTGAGGCAAGCCTACCAAGTAAGATACATCCGAAGAAGCACTCGTGAGGGCATTTTGGATGCCTTTTATCAAATATTCCCGGATTTGCCTTCTTTGACAGCAAGCGATCTATTAGGCACCTGGAAAGGCTATGAGCAGGCTAGTCAAAAACCTATGGTGTTAATTCTGGATCAACTGGAAGAGATTTTTACCAAACCTCCCAAAAGAGAAAAAGCAGCAGATACCCCCCCAAAAAGAGCACTAGAAAAAGAGCACCCCAAAAGTAATCCCCAAAAAAACGAGACACCAGCAAAGGTACTTTCACCCGAGGAAGAATTAAACGCTTTATTGACCCTCATCCAGCAGGTATTTCTTGATCCTGAAAACCAACCCCAGGGCAAAATTATTTTGAGTTATCGTAAAGAACACTCCCCCGAAATTGAAGATAAAATCAAAAGACTGGAAATACCCAATCGCCAGTTTTTGTTGTTTCCCTTTCAAGCGTCCAATCTAAGGGAGGTCATTACCGGGATGAGCACCACAAAGCAACTCAAAGAAAAGTACCAAATAGCCTACGAGGATCACTTGCCCCAGTTAATGATCCATGACTTGTTGGCCGATAAAAGCTCGCCCATAGCGCCCATGTTGCAAATTTTGCTTGCCAAAATGTGGGAGGCTACCAAGCATAACCATCCACGCGAGTTTGATGCGAAACTATACGCAAGCCTGAAAAGGGAGGGTTTGCATTTGAGGGATTTTTTGAGACAACAACTCGCCAAAGTAGCTCAGGATAAAACCTTTGCTCCCTACGAAGCCAACGGCTTGGCGCTGGATGTACTGTATTTTCATACCACCTCACTGGGTACGGCCAATACCCGAAGCTCGGAAGCCATCTTAGGGTGGTATGAGGGAACGCCTGAAGAACGAAATGTAGCCCCAAGGTTGGATTGGGATCAGTTCATTGAGTTGTTGGTAAAACTGCGTTTGTTGGCTCGGCAAGACGATGGCAGTACTTCTCTAGGGCACGATACCTTGGCACCCTTGGTGATAGAAGCTTATCGCAAATATGAGAAACCAGGGCCCCATGCGACTCTGGTACTGGAAACCACCCTTAAAAATAACCAGGCTATCCCAAAAAAATCATCCAAAGTTTTACTCAAAGCCTGGAAAAACAAACTATCCAGTGACAGGCTAATTTATCTGGATAACCGAGAACTCAAAATTGTAAAAGCAGGCATAGAGGGAATGAGAAAGCTGCATGAGGAGGAGGAAGGTTTGGTTAAGCGGAGTAAAAATAAGCGGAGTAGGGAACGCTGGTCGGTATTTTCTGTATGCTTTGCGTTGATTGTCTCTGCTGCAATCATCTATTTTCTAGAGTTAACAAGGATTCGGGATAAAAAAGAGGCTCAAGTCAACCTGGAGGTAGCCAAAGATAGCCTAACCAGCATCAGGCAACAGAAAGCAAGAGCTGATGATAGTTTGACAAGAATAAAAGATGAACGAAACAAGACCCGACAAAGCCTCCGGGCAGTGCAAATTGAAAAGCGGCAAACCCAAGATAGCTTAGGAAAAGTGAGTACCGTTTTTTTGACAACCAAAGCACAATTAAGCAATGCTCAGACTACCAAAAAAGCCGTAAATCTAACCATCCAGGCCAATAAATTAAGAAATGAAGCCATTGTATTGAAATCTTCTTACCAAAAAAAGATAACAAGGAGAGGAAAGAAGCAAACGAAAAAGGAGGCCATCAATGAGGTATTAGAAGAAGCCATACAGCTTGCCAAAGCGGCTTATCAGATAGATAGTACCAACCCTGTAGTGGCGACCACATTGATCAATTGCTATTATGATTGGACCAATCAGCTACCCTTAAACCATCCATCAAAAAGAGGCTTGCTGCTACCCAATTGGCAAGCCACCAGGGAGTTGGCTTTTCATCAACAGTTTACGATAACAAAAGAGCGAAAAGGGAAACAGAGGAAATGGAAGTTAAAAATAAGCCGCTATAAGCTAGGTACTTCAAGTTATGAAAAAGGCACGATTCCTTCAACGGTTGAAAACCTGGTATATTCCCCCCAATCCAGGCGGATTGCCCATACCAGAAGCACTGGGCGTATTTACCTACGTCATAAAGGAAAGAGCCAAGGGTTGCCAAGAGGGTTAAAGGCCTCTAAATTGGTTTTTTCTCCCCGTGGTCAACGCCTGGCTGCCATTGGAAAAGATGGTGATGATGTATTAATAATAGATGTCAATACCCTGCGTCCTTTGCCCCCAACCGTAAAGTGGAAAAAAGTAAGTGCCTTCCACTTTTTAAATGAACAAATCCTCCTTTTTGCTTCGGGCAATGCCATTTATCAATATACCGTAGGCCAGCCAAAACCCACTTTTCTGTTCAATTGCGTGGCTGGAAAAGTCGATGAAATTATTTGTTCGCCTGACCAACAATATGTGTTGGTGATGAACAAAACCTCGCCTACCATTGAAATTTATGATCAAAGCCAAGGCTTTTTGGTGCAGTCAATCCACCTCCCCAAGTTATTGACTGATCAGAAGATTACGTGGGGAGGTAGATTCCAGTTTGATTGGACCAAACTAGCATTCTCGAAGGATGCCCAGGAAATCTACCTGGAGGCGTATGATCGCCAACAAGGGGATAAAAAGGTACTCATTGTTCCTTTGCTGCCCCACATTTTACAAATACTTCAAAACCAATCTTTTAATCAGGAAAAATAAGACCCTCAATGTAAGGGTAAAAGATTACGATCAATTCATTATTAAATATGCAAATATGAAAAAGTTATCCATTACAATGACGTTACTCGCGGTTTGTTTTTCTACCGCTCTTTGGGCTACCCCAAAAAAGGCAGTGCTCGCAATACAGCCCCAAAAGATTTTTCGGAAAGTGGTGCGAGCCGTAGGGCTTTATACACCCATTTCGCTGGTTTTAGAAGAAGAATCACAAGCGGGGGTTCCCCTACGCTTAGATGTAAGTGATCAGCAAAAACCTCGTTTGAAGTTAGATAAAAGCATCATCAACAAAGCAAATGAAATGGGAACCAAAGGGGAAAGTTTGTTGGCTTTCCTGATTGGACATCAAGTGGCCTTTTATTACCAGGAGTTGTCTAGTAAGCCGATATTTTTTCCCACGAACTCAAAAGATAACAGCATAGAAGATGTGATAGATGCCGACCAATACGGGATGATTTATGCCCATATGGCGGGGTACGCGATGGTCGATGATTTTGTGGATTTTTTAGACATTGTATACCACAACTACCACAAAGAAAAGGGCGCAATATACCAATTGCGTAAAGAGCGGGCAGAGAAAAATAAACAAGAGCTTCGTAAGTTTTTTCTCATTTTTGAGACGGCCACCTACCTCTCTATGATCAACGAAAACTTTGACGTTTCTTGCCTGTATAACCACATTGCTCAAAAGTATGGCGGGAAAACCATCTACAACAATGCGGGGGTTAATCAGTTTCAGCTACTGCTCGAAAAACTGACCAAGGAGGGCATCAATCCCGACTTTTATTACCCCGTTACCCTGGATATCAACCCTCAAACCAGGGGGGATGTAGGAGCCGCGAATCGTATCACGGTAGAAAGTATCTACCAAAAATCGTTGGGCTATTTTGAAAAAACAATCAAAGCTGATCCCTATTATATACCCGCTTACCTCAATTTGGCTTGTTTGCATAGTCTCAAAGCCGAATATGGTAGAATGCCAGGCAGCGGTAGCAGTGGCAAAATGACTGACACCTTATTGACTCAAGCCCAGGCGAGGGCATTGCTGAAAAAGGCTCAGGTAAACAATCAAAAAGCAAAGGATTTGCTGCAAAAGCTGACTGATCAGGCATCTTTGTACGCCAACGTAGCAACCAATACTAAAGTAGTAGCTGCCATTATTACCTTTCTGGAAAACCCAAAAGCGAATCGAGCCCAAGCCAAGCAAATGCTCTTGCCTTTACGCACCCATAAAAAAGATTTCGTTGATCTTAATTTGCGGGTACTGGAAAGAAGACCACCCGGAGAGTTTGTCAACCTTGAAAAAACTTGTGGAGCTACTGAACAAATTGCCGGCATTGCTTTAGATAATAAGAAGCAACGAGGGAAACACCTGGGGAATGCTGACCAGCAGTATTTAGAGGGAACTGCTAAAGCCAATTTAGTAGTAGTGCTGTGTAAGAACCGAGGCATACGTATTTATCTGGAAGAAATGCCTGGATATCACGCCAAAAAAATTGTGTATGTAGCCCAAGGTCGGATGGTTTATTTTCTAAAAACATTGGATGGTTATCAAGGCACTACCAGTTGCCCTCCTTCAATCAAGTTAAAAGAAAGCTACGAAAAAATAAAAAAGGGATATGGCGAACCTCGGCAAAAACGTAACGGTACCCTGACAAGTGTGGGGTATACCTTTAAAACCTACCTGGGGAAAAAAATTATCTTCCAGCTAGACCCTCAATTTAACTTAGATTCCTGGATGATTTATGAGATTGTAGATAAAAATAATTAGCAATTTTTTCTCTGCACATAAAAACGTCATTGATGATCAAAATCCACTTTTAACACTACATAGTCATGGCTAAAACCCTCTACTCATTATTGATTGTAAGTTGCCTTTGGACGGGAGCAGTGCTGGGGCAACAAATCCCTCAAAATGCTAATAAAGCCGATGTTGTTTTTAGATCATAAATTTTCTTTCCAACAATCTTAAATCTTACAATCCTTATGAAAAACTTATTCTTCCGATGGACACTATGTACGTGTCTATTTTTGACTACTACTCATTTGTATTGCCAAACAAAAAGCTGGCAAAAACTAAATCAAGAAGCAGTCTCTAAAGAGAGACAAGGTAAATTTGTAGAAGCCCTAGATTTATTTTTTCAGGCGTTAAATATGATCAAAAAGCAAGAAGGAGTAGATGGAATTAACTATGTGCCATCTTTACAGTTCTTGGCTCAAAAATGTCAACAATTGAACTATTTCAGAAAAGCCGAAGCTTTGGCATTAGAAGCCTATAATATTGTCAATAAAAGATCTAAAAAAAAGCATCCTGAACAAATAGGATGTCTTAATCTGTTAGGGGCGGTGTATCAGGGGCAAAATAAGCTGCCACAAGCCGCTACTTACTACAAGAAAGCGATGGATTTAATTGCCCGTCAGGCTGGCAAAACATCCTTTTATCATGCCCAAGCAATGCTTCCCTTAGTAAATATTTACATACATGCTGGAAAGTATCAGAAAGCAGAAAAATTAAATTTGGCGGCCAATCGCATTTTAGAAGATAAGCTGACCAAAAAGCACCTGGAATATGTCAAAGGAATCAGCTTGCTGGCGAGTTTATACCAAATCCAGCATAAGTTTGATCAGGCCGAAGAGCTACACCAGGAAGCGTTGGAAATCGTTGGGCATATTTATCCCAAGTCTTCTATGATCTATGCTTATTATCTTTTGAGTATTGGTAATTTTTATCAACAAAAGGGGACTGTTACTAAAGCAGAACAGGCCTTTTCACAAGCGCTTACGCTTGCCAAACTAAACTTGCTAACTACCAACCCTGAATATTTACGGTACTTATATGCGCTGGCAAACTTATACGTGATAGAAGGAAATTATCAAAAAGCCAAACCCTTGCTTTTATCTTGGAAAAACATTATTGAGAAAATTTATACCAAAAAACACCCTCAATATACCTTTGTTCTAAGTACAATGGCTAAGTTTTATCAGGCCCAGCAACTATTTCAAGAAGCTGAACCATTGTTGTTGAAAGCCAAGCAAATAGTGGATCAAAAGCCAGGAAAGAAAGGGATGAATTATGTAAGTATCACTTCGGAGCTTGGCTTTTTGTATCAATCCAAGGGAGATTATCAAAAAGCGGAACCTTTGTTAAAGGAAGTACAGGCATTAGTAACAGAACTACAAGGCAAAGGAAGCATTATGAATGCTGGTATGTTGGTGTCATTGGGCAGGTTATCTTTGGCTCAAAGGAAGTTTACTCAATCTGAAAAATATTTTTTTAAAGCATTAAAGCTGTATGAAGAAAAATTCTCTACTGAACATTCTTATTACCTCAATATCCAATGGGAACTAGCCACGGTATATCAGGCTCAGGGGCTACAGGCAAAGGCCGAAGGTTTGATTAAGAAAATACTGGCAAAAGTGCAAGAGCAACTAAATAAAAAGCGTCCCCCTTATGCAAATACAATGGCTTCGGTGGCCAAGTTTTATCTTGCTCGTGGGGACTACCAACAAGCGATCGATTATCAAGAGAAGGCCATTCAGATTTATCAGAGTAAGATTGGGAAAGCGCATGCTTTGTATATAGGGGCTTATTATGAACTAGCATTGATGTATCAGGCGCAAGGTAGACTAGACAAAAGCTCTACAATGCTACAAGAATTGATAGCCATTGTTCAACAGAAATTTGGGAAAGGACACCCTATGTACCTCAAGTTACGTGGGCAACAAGCCCTTGTTTATCGTGATAAAGGGGACTATCAAATGGCGGAAAAGCTACTTTTGCAGGTAAGCGACCTCAACCAAAAAATCTTGGGAGAGAATTATGAAAGTCATCCTTTGCAAGTGTATGCCATTCATGAATTATCTGCAGTGTATCATAGCATGGGTAATTATGATAAAGCCCAAAAACTATTGGAAAAGATTGCCCGTATTCAAGCAAAAACCGTAGGTGAAAATCATCCTAATTATGCAGCAGCTATTAAAGATTTGGCAGATGGCTTGTCTCGTAAAGGGCAATACCCAAAAGCGATAAAACTAATAGACAAAGCAGTAGCGATTATTACAAAAGTATATGGCACCGATAATACTGCTTATGCCGAAACAATTGATCAAAAAGCCCTCATCTATACAAGGTTTAACAAGCTAAAAGAAGCTACGAGATTATTGGAAGAAGCCAAAAAAATATATGCCAAATATTATAGTAAAAAGCATTTAAGGTACGCCGTTGTTATTGGTAGTTTGGGCGAAATTAAAGCGCGTCAAGGAGATTACCCTACTGCGGATAAATTGTTGGTAGAATGCCTAAACCTAATTGCTAAACATAATAACCGCTTCCATCCTAAGTATGCCGAAGTTTTAGGGACTTTGGCAAGGGTTCGCTTTGGTTCTGGAAACTATAAAGGCATCCTTCAACTTATGATGGAGCAAAATCAGTTGATTGAAAAGAATTTTGGTAAAAACCACCCTTTTTATGCTAAAGCCTTGGCTGACTTTGCCAGGGTTAGATACTATAAAGGGGATGAGCCAGCCAAGGCTGTTCAAATGTACCAAGAAGCCTTGATTATCCTGAAAAGTAGTTGGGGTGAAAAAAACTACATTTATGCCAGCATTTTAGAAGAATATGCGGTGATCTTAATGAGTATGGGGCATATTCCCAAGGCCGAAAAAAAGTTTTCCAAAGTCAAAGAAATAAAAGAGCAAATCATTGGTAGAAATCACCCTAGCTATGCCCGTTTTTTAATTTCCTATGCCAGTGTTTACCTGAACCAAGGAAATTATGAAAAAGGGGAGAAACTGTTGCAGGAAGCCAAAAGGATCTATGATAAAACTATTGACAAGAATCACCCTGATTATGCCATACTATTAAAAAACTTGGCAAGCCTGAATTCATCTAAAGTTTCGCATAAGTACCACAGGTTGGCAGAGCAATACCTTCTGCAAGCAATTGCTATTGAGCAAAGAAAGACTCGTTCGGGTAGTATTGAGCACCTGAACTCCAAACTTCAACTAGCAGCTTATTACAGCAAGCATAAGGAATACACTAAAGGAGAGCAACTTTTGAAAGAAAACATAGAGAGCATCAAACAAATTTTTGGCAAGAAGCATTCTTTTTATGCTTTCATGCTTAACAACTTGGGGGGATTATATGTCTCTTTAAAAAAGTATAAACAAGGAGAAAAACTTTTATTGGAGGCTAAAAAAGTCAATGAAAATGCCTTGGGTAAACAACACCCAGGATATATACTTTCTTGTAATAACTTGGCGCGACTTTACCAAAATGACCATCGATTCGATTTGGCGATTCCTATGTACAAAGAAAGTACCGATTATATGCAAAACCGTATGCCGGAGTATTTGTCAAACCTAAGCGAAAATGGACGAAGCAAATTCCTTTATTCATTTCTAAAAGAGAACTTTGAAATCTATAATTCGCTGGGGCATGATCATTTAAAGCGGCAGGGTTATAACAAAAGCGGAGCGGTGTTGGGTCAAATGTACGACAATCGCACCCTTACCAAGGCATTATTGTTTAAGTCTGCCGAAAAAACCAAAATCCGAATCAAAGCAAGTGGAGATTCAACCTTGATACAAGAGTATCAGTATTTTGTACAACAGCGAAAACTATATAATAATTTGCTGGAGGTGTCTCTGAAAAATAAACCGAATGTAGCAACAAAGACTAGAATCAATGACCTGAGAAACAGGCTAGACTCTATGGAAAAGAGGTTATCACAAAAGTCGGTAGCGTTTGCGCAAGAGCTGGAAGAATACAAGGTGAAAAAATGGCAAAGTATTCAAAAGAAGCTGAAGCCTGGAGAAGTAGCCATTGAAATCATTCGTTATCAGTGGTACCATGTAGAATGGATCAACCGTAATAGATATGTGGCCCTGATTATCTATCCCCAGGGTAGGTTTCCTGTACCAGTATTTTTTGAAAATGGAGATTCGTTAGAAAAAGAAGGGTATGAAAATTACCGTGAGTTTATTAAAAACCGGAGAATTGATACGGCTTCTTACAAGTGTTTTTGGCTCCCCATTCAGCAAACAATTGAAACTTTTTATCCTGAAGTAAAACGAATGTTTGTATCATTGGATGGGGTGTATCAGCAAATCAATCTGGAAACTTTGTGGAACCCAACCACTCAGAAGTATTTAGGCAAACAAGTAGATATTCAGTTGGTTTCCAACACCAAAGACTTGCTTAAAAGAGACGAACCAACCATCGTTACCCAATCTAAGGCAATAGGTTTGTTTGGTTTCCCTAACTATCGCCTTTATGATAAGCATGACTTCACTCAAGGGAAAAACCAACTAGGCAGGCTCAAGGAAACCAGGAAAGAAATAGCAGAGATTTCTCAACAACTATCCAAAAGGTTTCGCCCTCAAAGGTTTCTGGGTGAAAAAGCTAGTGAAGAAAACATCAAAAAACTGCAGAACCCTTTGGTGTTGCATTTAGCCACTCATGGTTTTTTTCGCAATGAACAATTGCCAACTTCCCTGCATCAGCTTCAATTGATGGATAAAAACCAATTATTATATTTAAGTAATCCATTATTAAAATCAGGTCTGTATTGGACTGGAGCCAATGCTAGTATTAACAATAAGAGTCTGCCAGATTCGGTACAGGAAAATGGCATCCTTACCGCTCAAGAAGTACTCAATATGGACTTAGATTCTACCCAATTGGTGGTGCTTTCGGCTTGTGAGACTGCCAAAGGACAAATCCAAAACGGAGAAGGGGTCTACGGTTTACAACGGGCTTTTTTGAGTGCGGGAGCCAAATACGTACTGATGAGCCTTTGGAAGGTAGATGATGCTGCTACCCAATTTTTTATGAGGTCTTTTTACGATAGTTGGGGCAAAGATCAAAACGTGCGCAAGGCTTATCGTTTCGCTCAAAGCCAATTGCGCAAAGAAGGATATTTCAGCCCTTACTTCTGGGGAGCTTTTGTGTTGGTGCAACGCTAAGTAAAATACCCTCAATTTTAGACCTAATTGATTAGGTAAAACTTACTATTAAAACCCTCTCAAGATACTTTGATCATTAGAAATGATTAGCAGACAATATCCTCAGAAGTAAGGAGGCATGCCCAGCATATTGTAGGCAAATTGCAGTAGTTAAAGCACACCAAGGCGAAGCAAAAACAAGCGCGCCGAGGTGTGTTCAAACGCAGTTTGAACGTCAATTAATTCTTACAATTATGCTCAGAAATACATTAATACTCCTTTTCATCATTGCTTTTATTGGCAACAGTGCCTTTGGTCAAGGCACTAAATACTATTCGTATAAGTCAAGACAAAAAAAATATTTTATAAGTAGTTGGGGAAATTGGTCTAAGTGGGAATATGATTCTCGTGCGGATCGTAGCATTGCATTTTTAAGTAGGGGTATTGTATTTTCTCATAAAGAGAATACACGCATTTTTAAAAATATAAGGCTTGATAAAATTAATGGCTTATGGCGTACTTACCGAGGAGATTGGGTACAAAAAAAGGGAGTGATGTCTGGTACTTTTACTTTGGATATTAAGGATTATACCTATATGGATTTAGTAAAAGGAAAAGATTCAGCATCTATCATTATTTGGTTCTCTAACAACTTATATGCAAGGATTTTTGGTGATGGGAAACGTAGTGCTGTAAGTATTGAAATGAAGAAATAAATGGTGAAAGTTTTTATACAAGAATCATTAGTTATCAATCCCAATGAAAAAAATAACACTACTCTTCTTGGTAATACATTGCCTGAGCTTTCAATTACTTCAGGCGCAAAGCATTCCAACAGCACCTAATAAAACCGATACTCAAGGTAAGAGGCAGGGAAAATGGGTGATTTTGTATGATAAGGACTGGAAGATAGCAAAAGACACGAGCCAAGCCCAGTTTTACCGAGTGATCAGCTATAAAGATGATTTGCCAGTAGGGAAGGTGAGGGATTATTACCTTTCTGGTAAGATACAGTGGGAGGGAAGGTTATTGAAAGATAGACCAAAGGAGATAAAGGAAGGGCAGTGTACGTGGTATTATGAGAGTACGAAAATAAAGGAGATAGGATGGTTTGATAATGAAGGAGAGTTAATCAAATGGAAGAGTTTTGATGAGCAGGGTAGTGTAAAAGACCAAGGTTTTAGTGCCAGCCTGTTTAAAAAAGCCACTGATCTAGTCATTGCTCAAAGATATCAGGAAGCTTTAAAGTTTTTTGAGACACACAAGGAAGCTATTTTACAGTCATATGAAAATAATTCGGAGTTTGTGTATATCTATTATAAAATACTAAGTGTGTGTTATGAAAATACTGGACAATTAGCCAAAGCTAAAGCTGTAAATGCAATGCTAGTTGATTTGCGAGAAGGAGTAAAAAATAGTTATGTGGGTATTTCTTTAGAAGCATACAAAGCTCTAGAAAATGGTAGACTCAAAAAAGCTTTAAGACTTTATAAAAAGGCTAGCAAAAAAGCTAAAAAAATGGGTAAGGCAAATTATGTTTATGGGGTTTCATTGATGAATTTAGGAAAAATTTATTTTGAATTAGCAGATTTTAAAAATGCAGATAAACTATTTGTAGAGTCCCTTAAAATCTTATATCAAAATAGAGATATAAGTGCTTTGATGATTGTAAAGGTCATGAATCTGTATGGTTTTTTGAAAATGGAACTTGGGCAATACCATAAGGCTGATTCTTTATTTAATAAATCGCTTGAATTGTTCAAGGAATCAAAGTTTAACGAAGCATCTCCTTATGCTGAAACATTAACGAGTCTTGCCAAGCTTTATCAAACTTGGGGTAAATATGATCAAGCAGAGGCCTACTGCAAAAGGGCTTTAGAGGTAGAAAAGAAAACCACTGGTATTAAGAGCCTTGATTATAATTTGATTCTTACCAGGCTGGCATCTCTTTATAGTACAAAAGGAAATTATAATCAAGCAGATAGTATATTCTCACTGGTACTCCCTGCAATTGATAGGCTGGTGGGTAAAAGAAGCTTTGATTATACAGATGCATTGGATGGATTGGCATACTTGCGACTTCAACAAGGTTTGTATAAAGAAGCCATAAAGCTATACAAACAAAGTCTTGAAATTAAAAATAGTATAGAAGGAAAAAACGAACTTCGTACACTAACTAATTTAGCCAATTTGGGTGCAATTCACGGCCAACTGGGTAATTACGAAGAAGCGGAACGCTTAATTAAAGAAGGCATGTCATCCGTCAAACTACTTTTTGGAAGGTATAATAAGTACTATCTCAATCTGCTTGGTAATTTGACAGAACTTTACGTGAAGCAAAATAAGTTTTTACAAGTGGAGCCGATTTTTGATACCATTCAAAAAGTCACCGAAAAAACATTAGGTATCAATCACCCAGATTATGTTTTATTTTTGAATAATAAAGCAATGTTTCTGATTTTTCAAGGACAACCTGAAAAAAGCCTAGATTTGATTTTACAGGCCAAAAAGTTAGTGAAAGCCTTAGGCAAACAGCATCCTTTATGGCATCATATCAATAATTCTTTATCAACCATATATATTAGGTTGGGTAGATACAATGAAGCTGAAAATATTCTTTTGAAATCACTTAAGTTTTTGAAAGAGTCTGACTACAATAAACAAAACCTGATTTACCTTTCAATTTTAGGAAACCTTTCTGCTATTTATCTATATGAGAGGGAATTCTCAAAAGCTGGAGAAATAGCCAACGAAACTAGAGAAATAATAAAGTCTTCATATGGAGAACAGAGCGCTTATTATTTAATGATAACTTTTACATTGGCAAATATAAATATGGCCCAGGCACATTACATTACAGCCGAAGAGTTATTTAAAGAAGTATTGACACTAACGGATAGGAAAAGTCTCTATTCTGTAGAAGCAATCACGGGTTTAATTTATATATATACTTTTCAGAAAAGAGATACTGAGACAGCAAATATTGCTAGAGAATTGATGAAAAGTTTTGTTGGTTTGACTCGTGACAATTATTCAGTATTAGATGAAAGGTCAAGGTTGCTTTTTTTCAAATCAAACATCCAGGATCCTAGAAAAGCCATTCTTTCCTTTTTTTATAAGCATATTCAATCTCAAGGTATCCGTGGTAGTATAGACTTACTGATTAATGTCTATAACAACCATATTTTTAGTAAATCGTTACTTTTCCAATCAAGTCAGAAAGTCAAGAAACGTATCAAAAATAGAGGTGATAAAGAAGCCATCAATGATTATCAAAAGTTTGTTGCTAGTAAAGTTTATTTGAATCGGGTACTTGAAATGCCCCCAGCTAAAAGAGCATCAGAAAATATTGACTTGAAAAAGATAAGAGATGATGTGGATTTATTAGAAAGGCGTCTGGCTAGAAAATCCAAAGAATTCACAAAAGTGTTAGACGAATATAAGCCAAAAAGTTGGGAGGATGTAAAAGATAGACTCAATTCGGGAGAAGTAGCTATTGAACTCATTC
>DMXI01000029.1 GCA_003483885.1 Microscillaceae bacterium | reverse complement strand
AATTTGTGGGAAAAATATATCCTAAGATGGGGCTACTTTATGAAATAACTTATATATTTGGATAGTACGTTATATTGCTTAACTATAAATATTTTAACCAAATGGCAACATATCATTTTAATCTTGATGGCTCACTTATTAGTGCTGATCCTTCTGGTAATGCCGCAGTGGTAGGCGGTCAAAACTTCCCTTTAACTGGTAGTCAACTTACCATGTATGCAGCAACGATTTATGCAGAAGCGTCTTTTATGGGATTGGTGCAGCAGATTAACCCAAATGATCCTGAAGGAGAAATGCAGCGAGAAACTTTTGCGATCGCTTATTCTATGTTTAATTATGCCACTGCCAAAAAACAAAAGGATGCAACGTATACATTTGATAGAATGTTGGTAGATAAAAGTTATACCCATGCCATAGGAAGTCCAGCATATAATGAGTATTTCAGTGCTGGTGGAGATACTGTTAGAAAAAAATATGCTACCCAAGCCATTATTAAAATGTTTACACGTAATACTGCGGATATGCTGCATGTCATTCAAACGTTGGATGGAGGACCTTTCTGGGATGGTGCGGATATTTATCAAAGATTCAGAGATCATTATCGTGCAAAACAAGGTTTCCAATTGTCAGATCCAGCCCATGGGAGTTTGTATCAAAATGTGACAGTGGTACAAGGTACTCAGGTGATAGAAAGCATAGAAGGAAATAATAAGTGGATTCAAGGCCCTTACACCTTTTTATCAACGATGACTGCAGGTGGAACGATCTTCTGGAAATTTATGCCTGGTTCGGGAGCAAGTGTTTAAACATAACGTGCATTTAATTATTTACAGTGAGTTACATCGCTTGATTATTGACTTTAATTTTTAACCTAACATATACACAGACACCTTATTCGTTATAGGGTGTCTTTTTTATTGAGGGATGCAAATGAAGCATAAGAGGGGGGACTAGATTTTGGTTTTTGTTACAATTGTGTTTTTTTTCTGCTATATTTGATTCTACGAGTATGTTATAAGTTCACGAATCGTCAAAAAAATCACTGACTTATCCTAATCAAAGCAAATGTATGGTGATTTATGAACGTTTTTACCTTGAAGACAGATCAAGGCATTTGAAGAGACATCGAAATTAGACTCACATATTATTATGAAGAAAATAGCACTTCATTGGCAAATCTTAATTGCGTTGGTGTTGGGAGTAGTAGTAGGAATCCAACTTACACCTACCTATGAGGTTACAAAAGATGCAGTAAGTAAGCTACAAGCTGTAAAAGTCTTTGATAAAACTACCAAGAAAAAACAGCACATTGAGACCTCAGTAATTGAAAACCTCAAAAAGCTTGAAGGCAAAGACTTTCATAATGACCACGTATTTGAAACTGAACTTAAGAAAACGATAGGCGAAGAGAATGCAGCAAAGTACCGAAAGGCAATTCTAAAGGAAACCGCGTTTCGTCCAGTAACTTATGTAAGCTGGATGGGAGATATTTTCCTGAGAGCCTTAAAAATGGTCATTGTTCCCTTGATTTTGAGCTCTATTATTACGGGAATTACCAATATTGGCAGTGGCGAAAGCTTGGGGCGTTTGGGAGGTAAAACACTTCTTTATTACCTGTCTACCAGTATTTTAGCAATTACAACAGGATTGTTTTTTGTAAACATATTACGTCCTGGAGTAGGTGCTCCGACCAGTTCTTCAGGAGCAGTCGAGGGACTAGATGAAGCTCGAGGGTCTTTTGGGGATACCTTGATGAATATGATCCCTACCAATGTTTTTGAATCTCTTTCCACTGGTAAAATGCTTTCTATTATCTTTTTTGCGATTATGTTTGGGTATTTTATTACTCAGGTGCAAGACAGATACAAAGATTTGTTGAATGACTTTTTTAATGCGGTGTTTGAAGTAATGATGAAGATTACCATGTTCATCATTAAGTTTACCCCACTAGGAGTACTAGGTTTAGTAGCCAATACCATTGCTGAACAAGCTGGAGACAGCCAGGCCCTAGGTCAAATGGCAGGTAGTTTAGGGGTGTATATGCTTACTGTAATTCTGGCGCTGGGAGTGCATTTCTTTGTTACATTACCTCTCATAGTTAAATTCATTGGTAAAGCCAATCCAGTTGCTCATTTGAGAAATATGGCCAGCCCATTGTTGACAGCATTCTCTACTTCATCTTCTAGTGCCACCTTGCCTTTGTCGATGGAAACCGTAGAACATAAAAGTGGGGTATCTAACAAGGTAACTAGCTTTACGCTTCCATTAGGAGCTACGATCAATATGGATGGTACCGCGTTGTATGAGTGTGTTGCGGCGATGTTTATTGCTCAGGCATATGGTATTGAGTTGAGTATTATGCAGCAAGTAGTAGTAGTGATGACTGCCCTATTGGCTTCTATCGGAGCAGCGGGGATTCCAATGGCGGGTCTAGTAATGATTTCGGTAATTTTAAGTGCGGTAGGTTTACCATTGGAAGGCTTAGGAATGATACTAGCGGTTGATCGTATACTAGATATGTTGCGAACCACTACAAATGTTTGGAGTGATAGCTGTGGTGCGGTGATAATCGCGAAGAGCGAAAAAGAAGAGCTGAAAGTATAAAACGATTTGATGATATTAGAAAGAGGCCTTCCTGGATTATCTGGGAAGGCTTTTTTGTTGCTAGTCTAAAGTTCTGTATTTTGAAACAGTAGTAATCTTAACATCCACTTCTGCTTCATCTAGTTGACCTTCTACTGCAATATACATTTTTCCAGTAAGGGTCATTTTTCCATAAGCGTTTTTGATCCAGCCTGATGTTAAATCCATATCAATGGATCCTTCTTGATTTCCTTTGAGATCGTATCTGGCCATAGCCATACCAAGGTCCATCTTGGTATTAGGTTTAGGATTTATTTTACCTTTTACTTTTATGAAAGCCAGCCCCTTTTTTACTTCCTGTAAGTGCCAGGTAAAACGATTGGTACTTGGAAAACCCGCTTTTCGTTCAATCGTTTTTGACCAATCACGGCCTACTTTGATTTTTTTCCGAGGATAAATATTGAAAAACTGTTCCATGGACTCACGCATAGCTTTTTCTCCAAAAGCATTGTTGAATGTAGTTTTGAGCCTTTTTTTGATGGTTTCATTTGGTATTACCTTCGCACTCATCATTTTATCAATCAATTCATTGGCACCTTTCAACTCTTTTATTTGGCCATTTTCATTGAGTTTCATCGTTAACTTACTGCCTATTACATTGCCAAATATTTTGGCTAATACTGGGGAACCAGTTGTTGGATTTTCCGAATCAAAAGACTGGGCACCACTCTTATAATAGATCTTTTTGTATACTACATCTACGTTATAAAAATTATCACTTTGTTTGTCTTTTATTTGGTATTCAAAGACTGTCCTGGTGACTTGATACGTAGTTTGACCTTGCCCTGCTAATTTCTGTTCTATGTTTTGGCTAATGTCTTGTTCTACCAAGTAAGAAGTATTGGGAGCTAACTTGAGGGCCAAACGATACTTCTTTTGGGCTTGCACCTGACTGGTCAGAATTAATAGGCTAAGTAGGAGTAAGGAGCACCTTTTGAGGTATGTTTTCATCATTATAAAGTTTGATTTCATTTTTTATAAACGGGTATTATAATTTTTTGATTGAGAAAATACAAAGGCAGTATTTACTGGAAAGAAAGCCGTATAGTTTTGGCGGG
>DMXI01000410.1 GCA_003483885.1 Microscillaceae bacterium | reverse complement strand
ATATAAAATCAAATGACGAATTTTAACGACGACGAATAGAACCTCCACTTGAGGTACTTACGTTTACTTTGGTAGGGTTTCCGGTATATCGGATGCTGCCACCTGAGCTGGCACGTCCCATAATGGCTCTTTTTACATTCATTCGGATGCTCGCTCCCGAACTTACCCTTACATCGGCACTTTCGCAGCTAAAATCCAAGGCTCTTACCCGGCCACTTGAGCTTCCTTTGGCTACCAGGCTTGATGAATTTCCACCCGATAGCATCACCCCTCCCGACGAAGAAACACTTACTCTCAAACTATTGGCTTGTACCTTTCCTTCAAAGTCTCCAGCTGATGAAGCACCAATCTCTACCTCATCGCCTTTGAGGGTGCCAGTGGCTACAATAGAACCAGCTGAGCTTACTGAGATTTCTTGTATAGTGTTAATATTTCCGTTTACTCGAATATCAGCCGCAGAGCTAGCAATAATAGCAGTGAGTTTTTGGTAGGTGATTTTTACTTTCACCTTTACTCTACGATAACGACGACCGTCTTCCAGATGCACTCTTAACTTGTTTCCTCTAATTTCGGTCATCACTTCTTGGGGGGTTACGTTGCCTTCGGTAGTGATCTCTGCTGAGGGTTGATTACCAGCTACCAAGGTAGCTTCTATTCCTTCGGCCACATGAATACGAGAAAAGTTCCCTAAACTTCGGTTTGCCTTGGATTGACTATGGGCATGTAAGCTAAAAAATAACAAGCCCAAGCTTAGTAACAATACATTATGATAAGTAGGTTTTTTCATTGACTCACGATTTATTTTTCCTAATCTATTTTTTTGAATATTGCTATAAAGAGGGGCTTAAGAGATAAAAGGTTGCAAACCCAAGAATCTAATTCAAAAGATAGCACTCGATGCTTTCTTAATTTTGCCTTAAGAGTCATTTTTTTGGGTAAAAATGTCCATTGAACACCCTCAGATTAGGTATTAAAAAGTATAGTATTCATCGTGAAAGAAAAACAAAAAGTTAATCATAAACATATGCACAATATTCAAAATCGCTTCCAAGTAGCTTTGGCTTTATTTCTTTGCTGGGGAGCTTTGCAGGCAACTTACGCGCAGATTGACAAAAGTGATCGTCCTCAATATGCTGTATCAAAAATTTCGGAAGATTTGTTAGATGGAGCTAATGTGGTGGTGCGGGAAGACGAAAATTACCTCAGAATCGTAAACAAAGGTGTTGGTATTTTCACGACTACTTATGCACTCACTATTTTAAACGAATCGGGAAGTCGATATGCCAGCTATAGTATTCCTTACGATAAGCTCAGCAAAATCAATTATATGCGAGCCAGGGTATTTGATAAAAACGGAAAATACGTGAGAACGCTCAAAAAGCGGGAGATCAAGGATTATAGTGCGGCTGATGGCTACTCTCTATACTCAGATAACCGGGTAAAACATACAAAAATGTCGCACAACGAATATCCTTATACGGTTTTGTTCGAGTATCGTAAAACCTACAATGGATTGCTATTTTATCGTGGTTGGCGCCCACAAAGTAGCCAACGTATGGCCGTAGAAAAATCAAAGTTTACCATCGAAACCCCACCAAGCCTTCCTTTCAGATATAAAGCCATTAATCTGGAGAAGGCAACCAAGCCTACAGGCAATACTGGTGTACAAACCTGGAAAGTTGAAAACCTTCCTACCTTTAGGACCGAATCATACAGCAAGCAAACAGCCTATCCAATGCTATTACTAGCCCCTAGCACTTTTTCTATCGAGGGCTATGCTGGCGAGATGAAGACCTGGAGAGATTTTGGTCACTGGCAAAACAGACTCAATGCAGGACGCCAGCAAATCAATGATGTGACTTTACAAAAACTAAGAACGCTCACCAATAACCTCTCTTCTACCGAAAAAAAAATCCAGAAAATATATGAGTATTTACAGCAAAACACCCGATATGTGAGCATTCAGTTGGGAATAGGTGGCTGGCAAACCTTCAGTGCCAAAGTGGTAGACGAAAAGGGTTATGGAGATTGCAAGGCCCTTAGCAACTATACGTATTCTATGCTTAAGGCTTTAGGTATTCGTTCTCATTATACCTTGGTAAAAGCTGGCAGACAAGAACGCCCCATCCAAACTGATTTTCCATCTAGTCAGTTTAACCATGTGATTTTGTGTGTGCCCAACAAAAAAGATACTATTTGGCTGGAATGTACTGATCAGCGAGAGTCATTTGGATACTTGGGCAGCTTTACCGGAGATCGCGATGTGTTGCTGATTACCGAAAATGGGGGCAAAATTGTCCATACACCTGTATACGACCAATCGGTAAATACGCTCAATCGAACGGCCCAAGTAACAATTGATGCAGAAGGCAATGCCCAGGCAAATGTTCAAACAACTTATCAGGCAATACAGTCCGAGGCTATTGCCCGATTGATCAATAGCAAACCTGATCGTCAGAAAAAATGGTTTTATAACAATATAGACATTCCCAATTTTGAGATTAAAAACTTTCGTTTGGGGTTAAAGAAGGGCAAATTACCTCAAGTCACCGAAGCCCTAAGCCTGACTATCAGGAGGTTGGCTTCTAAAAGTGGAAAACGATTGTTTTTGAAACCCAATTTGATGAACCGCTCCACTTATATACCTAAGCGGTCTAAAAAACGTAAAAACAATATTTATGTTCCGGCCAGCATATCTTATACTGATGTAGACACCATCAGCTTCAAAGTTCCTGAAAAATACCACGCAGAATACAAGCCTGAACCAGCGATGATTACCAGCGATTTTGGCTCTTATGAAATGAAAGTTTTGATGGACGCTGGAAAAATAACCTACATTCGCAAAATGGTTGTAAAAGCAGGTACTTTTCCCAAAGAAAAATACAACGAAATGGTTCAGTTTTATAAAAAAGTAGCCAAAGCTGATAAAGAAATGGTGGTGCTCGTTAGTGGGACTTGACAGTAGGTGGGTAAATGGAGTGAAACTTTAAAGTTATCTCAAGTAAAAAAGAGCCATACCTGCCTTTCCATTGCTGGTAAAGGATGTTAGGTAATGGCTCTACCCTCATATTTTAAGTAGCATATTTTTACTTAAATGGATCCGCAAACTTCTCGTCGGTCAAAAAAGTATTATCAGTCAATGTCTTAAGGAAAGTTACCAAAGCAGTTTTTTCAGCATCTGTCAAGTTTAACCTTCTCACCTGATTTGTTCCACGTACTTTCAAACGATTGTCCAATGCTGGGTGGTTTTGTACCCCACTGTTGTAATGCTCGACTACTTGCTCTAAGGTAGCAAAACGTCCGTCGTGCATATAAGGCCCCGTTACTTCTACATTTCTCAAAGAAGGCACTTTAAACTTCCCTTCATCAGTGGTTAAGCCTGTTACCGCGGCCAATCCTTCATCTGTGGTAGTAGCATCTAAACCATTATTTTGAGCCATGATACCCACAAAAGCATCTGTATTGTGACATCCGGCACAACCCGATCGGTTAAACAATTGACGACCTAAATTTTCTTCGGCAGTTAATCCAGCCAAGGTAGTATTGCCATTGAGAGGGCCATTATGGGCACTCAAAGCTTGGTCGTATTTTGATTGATAAGAATACATTGCACGTACAAACTGCGCCAAAGCCAGAGAAATTCGCTCCGAAGTAACAGTTTCATCACCAAAAGTTTGCTTAAATAACACTTTATAATAATCTAGCGCTTGTAATTTAGGCACCAAATCTTCCAAAGTCATTCCCATTTCTACCAAATCCTGAATGGGCATCAAAACCTGATCTTCCAACGTATTTGCCCGCTCATCCCAAAAAAACTTTCCGTTTTGATAAAATAAAGCATTGGCTAAGCTCATCGAGTTTCTCCCGGTTTTCCCTCCTTCAAATCCAGTACTCAATGTTTCAGGATCAGTAAAACTGTTGCTTTGTAAATGACAAGAAGCACAGGCGATGGTATTATTGGCCGAAAGGTTTTTATCATAAAATAATACTCGACCCAGTGTAGCACCCAAGTCAGTTGTAGGGTTGGTGGTAGAAGTATTGTTGGTAGCTTGTATATTAGCCGCTAAAAAATGAGTAGGCAAACTAATATTAGAGTAATTATAGGTCTCATTGGGTAAGTTCAGCGTCTTTGCCAAAATCTCCGCGTCTCCTTCGGTAGTGGTGGGTTGGGCAGCCTCTTGGTTGTTGTTACAGGCCACCATAGTAATCACACTGGTAAAACTCAATAAATAAAGTAACTTCCTCATATTTGATAATTAATCTCAAAAAGATTGAAAAAATTTGTACGTTTTATTGATATAAGTATCAAGTATGAAAGATGTAATCAGTCTAAATTCGTTTTTTTTAGAAAGGACAAGTTTTGCAATGCTGCTTGAATAATCAAAGAAACGTCAAATATGATATGAGAAAGTAACTTATAAAATACACAAACCAGGTTCAAGGATAAAGTAACAATAAGTAGGCTATTTGCCTAAGAAATGGTCTGTGGGGTAGATTTGAGCAAATATTTTTCAAACTTACTTTTTTGTTCTTCATCCAGAATGCGATAAAATAAGGTGGTGTTGCTATTACACTGATTGAGAAACTCGCTCCATAAAAGCTCTCCGCTTTCTTTACCAAATATATGGTTAAAATCACTTAATATACTTTGTGACTCAAACTCAATCAATGCTTTCATAAATTGGTGTACCGTGAGGGTTGTATTCATTTTTTCCATGATTTAAAAACAGTTTAACAAAAAGGTATTTTATAAGCTATGGTAGCTTAAAGTCCCCGCAAGTAAGGGTTTAGCCATAATAGCGCACAATATCTATACCTTAATGACGTTTTAATCTTCTTGTTTGCAAGAATTGTTAAATTGTTACCTGCCTATTTTAAAAAAAAAACTTAGTTTTACGCGCTTATTT
>DMXI01000025.1 GCA_003483885.1 Microscillaceae bacterium | reverse complement strand
GCTTGTTGTTCTATTTCTTCTTTTTGGTCTGATAACAACAAGTTCAATTTGAATTGTTTTCGACGACTTCGATAAAGACTAAATGCAAACAACAATAGCAATGCTCCTACTACCAAGAGTGCCAATATTTGCGTATTACGTTGTTTGAGAGCCAGGTTATTGTTTTTAATCGTGAGCTCCTGCTGAGCAATTTCTCGATCTTTGCGTTCAGTTTCGTATTTAGTGGCTAGCCGAGCCGCTTCTTTAGTTTGTTTTTCGTTAAAAATCTCTCTTTCCAGCTTGTATGATTTTATTAAATGCCCCAAAGCGTTTTGATAATTTCCCTTTAGACTATCTAAGCGAAATAGGTTTTTATAAATGCCCTTGGATAAGGTTTTTTGTTTGATTTCCTTGGCCAAGACCAAAGCTTTTTGGAAATAATCTTGAGCTTCTTGATATTTCTGAATGTTTTTATTAGCTAGCCCCAAGTGCATTAAACTATAAGCAATTCCACTTTTTCGTTTGAGTTTCGACATTAGCTCGAGGGCATTGTTATGGTAGTCTATTGCCTTGGTGTACTGTTTTTCTTTTTGAAAAATGAGACCTAAACTATTGTATGACAGCGCCATTTCACCTTCATTTTCTAACTTTTTCCACAGACTCAAGGCTTTCTGAGCATAAGTTTTGGCCTTGGCGTATTGTTTTTTATCATAAAACATAATATTCAAGTTCTGATATACCCGGGCTATTTCCCCTTCATCTCCAATCTCTTGGTACTTTTTCAGTGATTTTTCATAATACTCAATGGCTTTATCTTTCTGTTTTAGGTCGTCGTAAGTAGAAGCAATATTGTTATAAAGCAAAGCTACTCGGTTTTTTTGCCCAAGCTTCTCGAAAAGATTGAGCGATTTATTTAAGTACTTGATTGATTCATCTAGCTGAGAGAGTTCAGCGGTCACATTCCCCAAACCATTGTAGGCTCCAGCAAGTCCTTCATCATCCTTGATTTTTTCAAACAATTGGGCTGCTTTGAGAAAATGAACCTTGGCTTCGGAAAACTTACCCTGGATCGCATGTCCAATCGCAAACACTTGTTCTCCACCGGCTTCGCCTTTTAGGTATTGGATGTCTTTGGCCAATTGGATAGATTCTCGAGCATACTCTACCGTTTTTTCTGGGCTTTTGATAAAAGTACGATAGGCCAACTGATTCAGGGTTTTGATGTAGTTTGTATCAGTTTTATTGAGTTTTGTGAGCACCTTTTTCAGGCTATCTACTTTTTTGTTGGATTGTGCCAATAAAGTAAGACTCAACGTTGTGAATGTAAACGTAATAATAAGGCTGTAAAAACAATTTCCTAATCTTTTCATGGGGTAAATAGTGATTAGTTTTTTAAGAAATTTAGCCATAATTTTAACGAAAAAAAAGGAAAGCCATGTCATTAGCTCTTATTGCGCCCAACCGCAACCTATCTGCCTGGAAAAACCAAATTCAAGCCCAATTACCCGAGTTAGAAATTTGGACCTATCCTGATATTC
Organism: Microscillaceae bacterium; assembly: GCA_003483885.1. Classification (GTDB taxonomy): domain Bacteria; phylum Bacteroidota; class Bacteroidia; order Cytophagales; family Microscillaceae; genus Microscilla. The sequence continues at coordinate 12,228 of DMXI01000025.1, read as the reverse complement.
CACAGCCCGAAAAAGTGAAATATGCACTCTTATGGAACCACCCCGAAGGAATCCTGAATACCCTACCCAATTTACAGTGGGTAAGCTCGCTAGGAGCTGGAGTAGAGCACATATTGGCCGATCAGGGGCTTCCTGTCGATATTCCTGTGACTCGAATCGTGGGCGAACAGTTGGCAATTGATATGGCACGTTATGTAACCAAAGCTATGTTGAACTTCCAGCAACGCTCGATTTACTTATTGGCCAACCAACAGCAGCAAAAATGGAAAGTGCCCACCTTTCAGGAAAAAACGATTGGCATTATGGGCTACGGCAAAATGGCCCAAAAAACAATCGAAGTATTGCAGTGCCTGGGGTATGAGGTAATTATCTACAGTAACTCACAAAAAGATACCAATGGTTTGCAACATTTTTATGGCAAAGATCAATTACCCGCATTTTTGCAAAAAACCGACGTATTGGTATGCATGCTTCCATTGACTCCCGCTACCGAAAATATTCTTAATGCTAATACATTTGCTCATTGTAAATCAGGAACTTACCTGATCAATGTGGCCCGTGGAAAACATTTGGTAGAAGAAGATTTACTAGAAGCCATTGCTCAAGGGCAAATTTCGGGTGCTTGCCTGGATGTGTTTCGTGAGGAGCCTTTACCCAAAAAACATCCTTTTTGGATGCACTCTCAAATTACCGTGACTCCCCATTGTGCTAGTTTAACTACCCCCGAAGAGGCCGTAACCCAATGGGTAGCTAATTATCAACGGTTGAACAAAGGAGAAGAATTAATGCACCAGATAGATGTGGCGAAGGGGTATTGATACCTTAAAAAACATAATAATGCAACAACGAGAAAAAGTGATTAAAACGTTTGAGAATAAAGAAGCTAAGAAGGTTTTTTATAGAAATTTGAGAAAGGATCTCTTAGTATATTCGTGGATAAGCCCACTAATAATATTAGGTATGGCCTTGATGTATATAGCCATTACCTATTTTTTGGGAGATACCAAGTTATCTTTTGGAGAGTTATTTCAAGAAGTATCATTTGGGGTGTATGTGTCTACTGGTTTGGCTATATTGTGGGGAGTGGGAGATATACTTGCTAAAAATAGGGTAACCCTGTCTGTCAATTTCACCGAAAACCATTTGTTCCTTGAACACTACCGGCTTTTTTACAAATCTAAATTTTTTATTCCTTATCAATTTATCCAGTATATTAAATTCACTTCTGATCAAGCATCCACATATGCCAATGTAATGTATCTGGCAAAGAATGGCGAGTCAGAGACTTTTGCCACTCTGATAGTTCCTCTTGATTTTTGGCAATCGTTTGCCAAACAACAGCAGCTGGTATTAGTATCAGCTAACCCTGATGTAGCGACTTCATCGGATGATTCAAAGAAATGGTATACGCAAACGATTAATCCTGACGAAGGTGAAACACCCATTGATTGGAGACAGTTTCAACGTTTTTTGCAACAAACACCTGTGCTGACTTTGGTAAATAAGGCTCAGTTGATGAACTACTCAAACCTATCTGATGAAGAAATCAGTAATTATTTGAGTGCCCGTTATAGATTTGAATTAAGTCCTACGACTTATGGGTATTTAGAGTTTGATGAAGGATTTATTTATGCTTTTGTACCGTCTACCAAAGATTTTAAGTTTGTAAAAGATATGGCCATTTCTCTACAAAACAGTTTGTCAAACAATTGATTGTATCAAGTATTGTTCATAAATGGGGTGATTGAAAGAAGAATCACAATATTTGTATAATTGCTTAATAACCAATCTCCTACTTCAACCACTCAAACAACCAATCGGCGCGGAAGAAAAGGAATAGTACTGCTGCTGAGAAAACGACTAACAAAATTTGATCAAACAGCGAGAAGGTAAGCTTACGGGGTTCGCCATTTTTGAGGAACATCAAGAATGGAATGCGCAAGTAATAGAACAAAGAAACCGCCGTGGTAAAAATTCCAGCAATCAATGCCCACAAATAGACGGAAAAGCCTTGGATTTGGTAGTTTTCCCACAAGCCCGAGAAAATAAACAACTTGGCCTGAAAACCTACTGTGGGTGGCAAACCAGTCAAGGCTATCATTAAAATAACCATACATACTCCTACCAAAGGTGCTTGAGCACCCAAGCCTGCATAGTGTTTTAAAGCATAAGGATTCTCTTCATCTTTAAAATTGCGGGCCACCATTTCTATGGCCAAAAAGGCTCCAAAAGTCATTAAAGTGTAGGTAGCCAAATAGAAACCCAAATGAATAATTTTGACATCACGCAAATCGATGATACCCATGAGCAAAACGCCTACATGAGCAATGGTAGAGTAGGCCAATAGTCTTTTTACGTTTTGTTGCCACAATGCTGTAAAATTACCCACCAATACAGTGAGAATGGCGAGTACTCCCAATAGTAAAATCATTTGTCGGAAGAAATCAAAAGCCTCGCTATTGAGTAAGGTGGCAGGTATGGCACTTACTTTAGCCAACACCATCAAAAGCGCTACCTTAGGAGCTATTGAGAAAAAAGCCACCACTGGAGTAGGGGCTGCTTGGTAAGCATCGGGTGTCCAGAAATGAAAAGGAACCGCTGATATTTTAAACAAAATACCACCTAATACCAGCAACGCGGCTATACTGTTGAGCAACGCAGCTGAAGTCTTAATTTGATTCAGGAAACTAGCTATAGATAAATCTCCACTAAGCCCATACAACCACGACATGCCATAGAGCATAAGCCCCGAGGCAAAAGCACCAAAAAGCAAGTATTTCAAGGCGCCCTCGATGCCTTTTTTATGGAAATACAAAATGGTGAGAATGTAAGAACTTAGCGACACCAACTCAATGGAGACATAAATCATGAGTAAATGATCGGTCATTGTGAGTAGGTGCAAGCCCAGCAACATGGCCAACAAGATGGCATAATATTCTCCCTGAAAGCGAAAGGTTTTGGAAGGATTAGGGGAAACAAACAACCGGGAATTGCGGGAAATCAACAAAGTAAAAATACCCGCAAAGGCAATAATCAACCGGAATTTGATGCTGTACACATCAGGAATGATCAAGCCTAGAAAGATTTGACCTCGAATGGGGCGCTTGGCCAATAAGTCGAGCTGGGCAAATAACAATAAGACAACAACTCCAAGCCCCGCCAAAGTAATCCACCACAGCACGTCTTGTTTCCGGGCTTTGAGCGATGAACGCGTCGAGAAAATGAGATCCACCACAATGATCACTACAAATAACCCCGCCAGTAACAATTCGGGAGCAAGGTATTGCAAACTCCCTAAAATATTGTTTAACTGAAGGTTTAGTTGGGCTATGAGTGCTTTTGGAAACATGAAGTAGCGATCTAAATGGGTAAATGTTTAATAATTAAAATTTGAAAAAATGGGCGACCAACTGGCTCACAGTATCGGCCATTGGATTGAAAATAAAATGTGGGAAAATACCCGTTACAAGGGCTATCAAACTCAAACTTGTGAGCATCGTCCACTCTCTTGTATTCAAAGTTTTTAATTCTGGTAGCCAATCAGGCTCGTTTTTCACCCAAAATTTTCCTAAAAACATTCGTTGTAGCGTCCATAAGAAATAAGCGGCACCCAGTACAATACCAAAAGTACTTACCACTACTATCCAGGTAGGTAATTGTTTGGAGGCAAAACCTCCCAAAATGGTGAATAACTCGCCGATAAAACCGGAGAACCCGGGCAAACCCAAAGAAGCAAAAAAGGCAATCATTACAAATACCCCATAGTAAGGCATTTGAGTAAGCAAACCGCGGTAGTTTTCAATCATACGATCGTGGGTACGGTCATAGAGCACACCTACTAATAAAAACAACAAGGCAGATAATATACCGTGGCTAAACATTTGAAATACAGCCCCGTTGATGCCCTCTGCTGTAAACGATGCCAGCCCAATTAAGACAAATCCCATGTGCGATACCGAAGAATACGCAATCATCTTTTTTAAATCATTCATAGCCAAGGCATTGAGTGCCCCATAAATAATAGAAAGCATCCCCAGGAAACCAGTAATCACCGCAAAACTCAGCGCCATATCGGGGAAAATACTATAAGTAATCCGAATGAGTCCATAACCCCCAACTTTTAGCAGGATACCTGCCAAGACTACTGAAATAGCGGTAGGAGCCTCTACGTGGGCATCGGGCAACCAGGTGTGTACCGGAACTACTGGAAGCTTGATGGCAAAACCAATAAACAAAGCCAGAAAAGCCCAAAAACGGAGTGAGTATCCCGCCCAACTTGACTTGCTTTTGGGGTGGATGACCGCGTCTGTATTGTAATTGGCCTGATCCATCATATGGAGCATATTAAAGGTATGTACCTGGCTTTCAGGGGCAATTTGTCGGTTGGCGAGTTTCTGTTGAACTTCTTCCAGCATTTGAGGCGATACCTGAGAAGTATTAGTGGCGAGCTTGAGCTGTACGGCTGTTTTGGCTGGATCTATGGTTGTGTTGTACAACACAATCATTACTACCAAAATAAATAGCGAACCCACCAAGGTATATATAAAGAATTTGATAGAAGCATACTCTCGTCTTACTCCTCCCCAAATACCAATCAGGAAATACATGGGCAAGAGCATAAACTCGAAGAAAAGATAAAACAAGAAGAAATCCAGGGCTACGAAACAGCCAGGCACACTACTACTCAGCAACAAATACAATAAAAAATATCCTTTTTGCTTTTTATCAATGTTCCAGGACGAAATTGCCCCAATGAACATAACAATCGAAGAGAGCAATATCATAGCAATGCCTACACCGTCAACTCCCAAAAAATAATCAATGGATAATTGGCCAAAACTGCCAAGATCAAGGCGAATCCATTCTAGTTTTTCTACAAATTGATAAGAAGATTGCTGGGCTACTCCTACAAGCTTTTTGCCTGTTTCGAATTGCACATAAGCCCAAATAGAGGTGACCAATTGTACTGCGGTGACCAGAAGCGTGGTAATCTTGAAGAGCCTAACCTGGCGATTGGGTACCAACAATAATAATCCACACGCTGCCAGCGGCAAAAGTACAATGAGAGAGAGCATATATCAATTTTCGAGTATGTGTCTTACTTAACAAATCAAATGTAATAAAGGAAAACGTAAACTCAAAAGTGTAAATCATTGGTTTTCAAACGAAAATAGCAGTAAGTGTGTAGTGAATTGTATTTTTTTTATTCATAATTGACGCTTTTACTTTTTTGTACAATTCTTACATAAGATTATTTTAAGCTGCTTTAGGTTTTATTGTATAAATAATGTATTAACAATAGATGAGTTGGTATATATTATTGCGAAAAATGATTTTTTTAGGGCTTTCATTACAGCTATGCGGCATTGTGGAACTTAACTATTAAATTTGTTATTAAGAAAGTAAATTTGTTTCCCAAAGAGTCAATTGAAAAATTAGTTTTAACATGTGTGGAATTGCCTTAGTCAGGCTCAGAAAGCCTCTCGAATACTATATCGAAAAATATGGAACTCCAGCATACGGAGCGCGTAAAATGTATCTGTTGATGCATAAACAACACAACCGTGGACAAAACGGAGTGGGAGTTGCCTGCACTAAATTGGATATGCCTGCGGGGCAACAATATATGTATCGTTATCGCTCAGTAAAAGAACAACCTATTGAGGATATCTTTGGTAAAATCAATGAGAAGTTTCGGGCGCTGAATAAAAAGAGTTCCAAGAAGCGAAAAGACATCGCCTGGATCAAAGAAAATGTACCTTTTGCGGCCGAAGTGTTGATGGGGCATTTACGCTATGGAACCCATGGAGGCAATAGCAAGTACAACTGTCACCCGTTTTTGCGCCAAAACAACTGGCGTAGCCGTAACCTTACCCTGGCGGGTAATTTTAACCTCACCAATGTAGACGAACTATTCAATAAATTGATTGAACTAGGCCAGCATCCCAAAGAAAAGGTGGATACCGTATTGGTGATGGAAAAAATCGGTCATTTTTTAGACGAAGCCAATCAAGAAATTTTTGATAAATATAAAGAAAACCACTCCAACGCTGACATTACTCGCCTGATAGAGGAAGAGCTAGATATAAGAAGAGTACTTGAGCGTTCTTGCCGCGATTTTGATGGTGGTTATGCCATGACAGGAATCATTGGGCATGGAACTTCATTTGTAGCTCGTGATCCGCACGGCATACGCCCAGCGTATTTTTATGCAGATGATGAAGTAGTGGTAGCCGCTTCTGAAAAACCAGCCATTAAGACTGCTTTTAACGTAGATTACGATCAAATCCAGGAAATCCCTCCTGCCCACGCCTTGATTGTCAACAAAAAAGGTGATTATAAAGTAGAGCAATTCTTAGAGCCCAAAGAACAGACCTCTTGTACCTTTGAGCGAATTTATTTTTCTCGCGGATCCGATCCAGACATTTATACAGAGCGTAAACGCCTGGGGAAACTATTGGTACCTCAAGTGCTAAAGGCGATTGATTATGACCTGGAAAACACTGTTTTTTCTTTTATACCCAATACTGCCGAAACCTCTTTTCTGGGGCTAATGCAAGGCATAGATGAGCACTTGGTGGATTATCGCAAAAAAATGATTTTGGAGGGCAAAGTAACCGATCCGGCAGAATTGGACAAAATACTATCTATGCGCCCTCGGGTAGAGAAGTTGGCCATCAAAGATGCTAAATTGCGTACTTTTATTGCCGATGATGCTCACCGTGATGATTTGGTAGCGCACGTGTACGATACTACCTACGAAGTGGTAAAAAAAGGAGTAGACACCTTGGTACTCATTGATGACTCCATTGTACGAGGAACTACCCTCGAGAAAAGTATTCTCCGAATCTTGGATAAGCTTTCTCCCAAAAAAATCATCATTGTTTCTTCTGCTCCACAAATTCGTTTTCCGGATTGTTATGGGATTGATATGTCCAAAATGGGTGCCTTTGTCGCTTTCCGGGCAGTGAGTGCCTTATTAAAAGAAACTGGCCAGGAAAACCTGATGGACGAAGTGTTAGAGAAGATCAATTATAAGATTTTCAATAAAGAAGAAGGAGAGGCCAACTTTGTAAATGAGTTATACGCAAACTTTACCGATGAGCAAATCTCTACAAAGATTGCCGAAATTGTGAAGTCACACGACATTAAAGCTGAAGTAGAGGTCATTTATCAAACCGTAGAAAACTTGCATGAGGCTTGTCCTAAGCACGATGGAGATTGGTATTTTACTGGAAACTATCCTACCAAAGGTGGTAATCGAGTAGTAAACCGAGCTTTTGTAAACTATATGAAGGGCAGCTTGGCAAGAGCTTACTAGAAAGGTTTTTTTGCAAAAAATATATCACACCATTTGGAGCAATCCAGGTGGTGTTTTTTTTTGCGTTTTATATTCTTTTCAGAAAAAAGGCCAAAAGTCAAATCTAAGCAGGAGCTAAAGGAGTATATTTCATACGGATGAATAAAGTGTGTTCGATTTGACTAAAATATGAAGCAAATAAAGAGACAAAACTCCATTTGGCTAGTAGTACCAGCAGTTTGCTTGGCTGTTGTAGATATTTTGTTTACCCTGATGGGGCAAAGCAGGTTCTACTGGTCGGGGCACTTTGTAATGGCCAATGAACAAGCGCCTCACGCTGACTATTTGCTGAGACAACACCCTTTTTTGTTTTTAGCGGTGCTTCCGTTGTATTTTGGTTTCATTGCTTTGGTAGGCCTGTATCTACCCGCACGAATCGCTCGCATCTGTATACTTACTTTTGTTATAGGCCATACTTGGGGGGCCAGTAGCTGGATGCAATTGTACTTCAATTATTGGATGTTTTTACTCTTTTTTCTGCTAGTATCTTGGGGCACACTTACTAGCTTTGAAAAAGCCCAACAAGCCACAAAAAATAATCCCCCTAATCAATAAAATGATCAAGAGGATTGATGTCTTGAAATCAATCTAAATCCTGTCCTTCAGAATTCAACATTCATTATTCGATGTTCGATATTCTCCTGTGTATAAGATTCATCACTCATTCCTCAATGCCTTTACTGGGTTGGTTAGTATAGCTCGAAAGGATTGGTAACTAATGGTAATAATCGCTACTAAAAATGCCAGAATACCTGCCAATCCAAACATCCACCATTTGATCTCAATTCGATAAGCAAACTCTCTGAGCCAATGATCCATTGCATACCACGCAATGGGAATGGCTACCACAAACCCAATCAAGATCATTTTTAAGAAATCCTGGCTCATGACGGTGACAATATTGCGAGCCGAAGCTCCCAACACCTTTCGAATGCCTATTTCCTTGGTTCTTCGCTCGGTGGCAAAGGCTGCCAACCCAAAAAGCCCCAATGAAGCAATAAAAATGGAAAGCAGGGTAAAAAAGCCAAACATTTGCGATAAGCGTTGATCGCTTTTGTAGAGTTGGTCGTATTTCTGGTCAATAAATGTATATTCAAATGGATAACTCGTGTGTTTTTTGAGTGAACTTTCCAGGTAAGCAATCGTTGATCCCATATTTTCTGGTCTTACCCTTACCAAGAGATACTCTAGGTAGTTATCCCGCATAATAAGCATCAGTGGGGCAATTTTTTTGCGCAGTGAATGCATATGAAAATCCTTAACAACCCCAATAATGGTTTTTTTCTCATTATAATCAACGATGGTTTTTCCAATGGCTTCTTGAGGTGTCCAGCCCAGAGCTTTGGCCATATTCTCGTTGATAATGCGTGCTTGGGTGGCATCAGTAGCCATTTGTGAGGAAAAATTTCGACCCGCAACAAGCTTTAGACCAAAAACTTTGAGGTAATCATCATCTACATAGGTGCGATACGTAGCTATTCCATCTTTTTTCAAGCTTTTGTTAAGGTGATGCACTACGGTGCTATTCCTTATATCTACTGGTAAACCTACCGAAGTAGTCGTGTGTAAGACCGCTGGATTGCCAGACCATTCGTTTTTGATAGCCGAAACTCGCTTATGTAAGTTACGATCTAGCACCGAAATACTTACTACCTGATCTTTGTTATAGCCTAGCTCTTTGTTTTGGATAAACCTAAACTGAAAATACACTACCAAACTGCTAATAATCAATATGATAGAAGTAGTATTTTGTAAGACAATGAGCCAGCCCTGGAGTTTCCTGCCCGAAAACTTTCTACCCAATTGCCCTTTGAGTGCCTTTACTGGATCGAGAGAAGATAAGAAAAAGGCAGGGTAACTTCCTGATAAGCAACCGACTAACAATACCAATATGGCCAAAGCAGGAATAAGCCAGGGTGTATGGGTTACATTGAATGAAAGAGGGCTGTCCATCAAGTGACTAAAACGTGGTAACAAAACGTCGGTGAGGACTACTGCGATCAACAAAGCCAAAAAAGCGATCAAGACTGCTTCTGATAAAAATTGACCAATCAATTGCTTACGTACCGCCCCGAAAGTTTTGCGTAAGCCAATTTCATTGACTCTTCGTATCGATCGGGCAATGGCCAAATTCATGTAATTGACACATGCCAATAACAACACCAAACCTGCAATGGCCGAAAAGAGATATATATAGCGAGGGCTCCCTTTTTTGCCTATGTCAGAATTTACGCCCGTCTCTAGGTGCATATCAGTCAACGGTTGTATATAAAAACTCTCTTTGAAAGGAAAGGACGCATCACGTGGTTGGTATTTAGCGAGTAGGCTTGGAAATTTTTGAGCCAAGGCATCGGGATTACTGCCCTTTTTTAAGACAGCAAACGTATAGAAATCATTGTTACCCCATATTTCCTTTTTCATGGCTCGTTTATAACCTTGGTGGCTGTAAATACTGGCAATAAACTGATATTGTAAAGTACTGTTAGAAGGAGGATTCGCTATGATACCCGTAATATTGTAGCGGTATTTGTCGCGGTAGGTGATGGTTTGCCCTACTACATTTTGGGTGCGTCCAAAAAGCTTAAGTGCCAAAGCCTGCGTAAGTACAATACTCTTGGGCTGGTTCAATGCCTCAGCGGGGTTCCCTTGGATGAAGCTTAGAGGAAATACGTTAAAAAACTGCTTGTCTGCCCATAGGCCTTCTTTCCAAAAATGTTGTTTTTGATAACTCAAAAGCGATTTTTGAGCTTGAATACAGGTAGCTTGGCCTACTTCTGGGTATTCGCGCATCAGGGTAGTAGCTACTGGTGCAGAGGTATAAGCAAAGAAGTCGCTTCCGCGAATACTGTTGCCCTCCTGCCGTTGGTAAACACGGTAGATTTGATCTGAATTGGAGTAAAAGCGGTCATAGGATAGCTCATACTGAATGTATAGCACAATCATAATAAAACCACTCAGACCTATGGCCAATCCACCCACATTGAGCAGGGCGTATAGCTTTTGGCGAAATAGATTGCGCCAAGCTACTTTAAAATAATTCTTATACATACTATAATGGGTTATATGGTGATTGAATTTGAATTTTCGTAGTAAATTGGGTTTGATCAGGGAAATGACTTCAAAAAAGAAAATACGATTCGCCACCCACTTACTCTTGGCAGCCAACTGGTAGGCATACATTTCCAGTAAATCCCCTTCAATGTCTTCTTGTAGGTCAGGGTGGCAAAACCAGCGAAAAAAGCGCAGTAACCATCGAGGAGGGGTAGGGTAATCTTCCATGTAAATTGGGTGTTTCTTAGGTAATCTTACAGAGGATTAATTTTGAAAAGCAATAGTAGGAATGGCTTGCCATAAGTTTTGGCGTTGTTCTTTAGCTTCCTTGAGTTTTCCCATTCCCAGGTTTGTCACTTTAAAATAGCGCTTTCTTTTGCCTCCTCGTGCTTTAGTAGCCTCTCCCAATTCCGATTCAAGATATCCTTTGTCCTCAAGGCGTTTCAAAACCGTTTGTAGCGAACCAATACTCACATTGCGCTCAAGTCGTTCTTTGATTTCTTCAATAATGGCGACTCCATAAGCTTTTCCGTGGAGAATGGCCACGGTAAGCATCACGATTTCTTCAAACTCTCCTAAATGATGTTTGCTCATAATTTTATATTTACCTTAAATGTAGTTTTTATTATTCTCAAATCCAATATTACCACTATTTATCCATCAGCGATAGCCAAAAAACAAGAAAACCCCGGCTTCTGCCGAGGTTTGTGTGTTTAGTAAATCTTCTTAATTGATTAACCTACCGCATTTACATAGTCTTGCAAATAGTCGAAGTCAGGCTGTAGCAATCCGTGCTTGGTAATAGAGGCCCGCTGAATAATCTGTTGAGCATCGTTGTCAAAAAAAGCAGGAAATACATATTCTATCAATTGTTGGCCAAAAGATTCCGAAGCATCGTAGGGAAGTTCGCAAGGCAAGTTGTCTACCGACATTACATTTACGTGGGATTGAGCGCTAAACTGGGCCACTTCTTTACCCGAAACCGGATCGTAATCGTAAAATGGGTCTGGAATAGTAGTGGCTCGCAGGGTAGAAGGAATAGAACCTTCTATGTCGCAAGTAACATCAGCAATGACTTCTAGTTTAAAACCCGAAGATAACATGTCTTGTCGGGTAAAAAGCACATCAGCCTTGGGATTCCAGTAATGTCCCGAAATAAGGATTTGTGCTTGTTGGGCGTACTTCAAAAAATCGGCTTGATAACGGGCCGGGTTTTGATAAAAATCCTCGCTATTCCACGATTGATTGGCTTCTGGCTGGTAATAATCTTTAGAACGAAGTTGAGTGAATACCGGCTGCTCAAAAGTTTGATTAAGGAATGCTTCAGGGGAAACCCGTTGAATCTGCATACCTTCCAGCACTTCGCTGATACCATTGCCCACTCTGCCACCACCAGTTACTACTATCTTAATATTGGGGAGTTTGACCTTATCATATTCGGTTCGCAAATCTTTGAGGTCCTTGCACTCATATGCACGCCGCAAGTTAAACAAGCCGTACCGCTTGCCATACGCCATGATCCCATTATAAGCCCCCACAATTCCTGCAAAACGCCCAAAAGCTACAATACGATTTCCCTTTTGATCGGTGAGGCATTCGTAATCTATTAGGTGGATATTTTGGTCCAAAATGGTGCGTAGTAGTTGTTGATTATACGCCTGCTTTTTGATCGTATGAGAAAAGAAAAAGAAGGCTTTATTGGCAATTAATTGAGGAATGGGTACCTCCTTTACGCCAAAGATAACGTCACAATCACTAATGTCCTCTACTACCTCAAGGCCAAGTTTTTGGTAGTCCTCATCCGGCACACAACGAAT
>DMXI01000021.1 GCA_003483885.1 Microscillaceae bacterium | reverse complement strand
GCGAGTTTGAGCATTTGAGGCGCAATGAAGTAAATTTAGGCATGTCGGACTACAGCCACGGCTTTTTTGATTACTTTTTTAGCTGGAGAAAAAAGTAATGGCTTAGAGAAAACAAGGACTTTATTTCCTTCAGAAACTCAAAGTTCAAGTTCTCTCTAAGTTTCCAGCCGAAGATAAAAACGTGGGGAAGTTGAAAATCCCGGTTTTCCCGTGGGAAATTCATTGATTCTGAACACCCTACCTGACAGGTTTTAAAAACCTGTTAGGTCTAAAAAAATATTGTTTGGTTTAACGTACATTATAAGACAGCCGTAAGCCAATGGCAAGGTTAAAAGTCCCCTTCCCAGATAAAAAATTAAACAGAAACTTAGTTTTTACGCAAAGTTTTTACAACTTCACGACGCGAAACTATCTTTTATTAATCTGAAGTAAGCGGGCATTTATCGCTTACTTTTTTTTTATTCATCACTTTAAGACAGACAACATGTCTAGTAATCAGATAAGAAACGTAAGCTTTTTTACTGCCATAGCCATTGTGGTGGCCAATATGGTGGGAGCGGGTGTTTTTACCAGTATTGGATTTCAAGCCGCAGGATTTCAGGGTGCGCTTCCCAAAGGAGCAACTTTTGCCCCTTACTTTCCGATTTTAATGCTTTGGTTGGTGGGTGGTATTGTGGCTTTGTGCGGAGCCTTGAGCTATGGCGAGTTGGCAGCTATGTTTCCCCGTTCGGGTGGTGAGTACAATTATTTGTCAAAAATCTATCATCCTGCTTTTGGTTTCTTATCGGGTTGGGTTTCGGCTACAGTAGGATTTTCGGCCCCGGTGGCACTGGCTTGTATGGCGTTGGGTCGCTATGTATCTAGTGTGGTACCCGCGGTAGATGGCACAGTGGTAGCCATTGGTGTCTTAATCGTCATTACCAGCATTCACGCCTATGACATCAAAGCGGGTAGTGTTTTTCAAAGATATTCTACCGCAGTCAAAGTAATTTTGATTGTGGGTTTTATTATTGGTGGTTTTTTTATCACACCTACTCCCGAAAACATTACCATTCTCCCTCAAGACAACGACTGGACTTTAGTATTCGGGTCAGCCTTTGCCATTAACCTGGCTTTTGTATCTTTTTCTTATTCAGGTTGGAATGCATCGGCCTATTTATCCAATGAAATTGTAAATCCCAAACGCAATGTTCCCCGCTCTTTGTTGATGGGAACTTTAGTAGTAACGATTGCTTATATTTTATTAAACTACGTCTTCTTGTACACTGTGCCTGTGGGTGAGTTGGCAGCCAAGCAAGCAGCTGATTTTAGCACTCCTTTAGAGGTAGGGTATCTTTCGGCAGACAAAATATTTGGGGAAGGCATTGGCAAAACGATGGCCTTGATGATTGCCTTGCTTTTGATTTCTTCTATTAGTGCCATGGTATTTGCCGGACCTCGAGTAACTCAGGTAATGGGCGAAGATTTACCCCTATTAGGTAAATTGGCGGTAAGAAATAATAAAGGTATTCCGGTATTTGCAATCTTGCTTCAATCTACCATTTCTTTGATTCTGATCTTGACAGCTTCGTTCAACACCATTTTGTTTTACATTGCTTTTACGCTGGATATTTTCACTTTTTCTACCGTGCTGGGTATTTTTGTGATGCGTGCTCGCCGAGGATCTATCAAGTTGCAGATAAAATCCATTAAATCCAGATTGGAAAGTGACCAATTATCGGCAGCCCAAAAAACAGCCTTAGAGGCTGAGTTAGCCGAAAAAGAAGGCATTATTCATACCCCCTACAAAACCTGGGGCTATCCTATTACCCCATTTATCTTTTTGGTAGCCACTGGTTGGACTATGTATTTCTTGCTTACCCAGAGAACTCAAGGATCGTTGATTGCACTGGCTACCGTATTTTTAGGATTGATCATTTACTTTATAGACAAGGCTTCTCAAAAAGGAGGCAAAGATGATCGCCCCGCAAGAATATTTGAGTAATTTTTGTTGAAGTAATGCCCATTCTGGTTATTATTTCAAACCAGTATTTATCCTCCAGGTTAAGGGTTTAATCTGGAGGACACTACTGCCCCCCAAATGCCTTACCCTTTTTCAATGAATATTCTGTAATTAACTTAATTATCAGAATATAATACTTAAAAAACACAATCACACCACCTAATAATTCTACCCTCACTACATTCAATTGCAATAAATTCTATTGACTTACTCAGCCTTACTCACCGTTACTCACTATTACCCAGCATAGCACTCACTTTTTGTTTAACTTACAATTACTTAATTCCGGAATATGTTAAACAAAAGGCGTTCGCTGAAAAGCCTTAAATAGAGTAAGCAAACATTTAGGAAGCATACAAAACACCATTATCCATTCTAGACAAGCCTCCTCTACAAAGCAGGAGTTTGCAGCTTTGGTCATCTAAATCGTGATGGTGAACCAAAGGCAATTTGCGCTATGCCCTGAGTCAGCTATCTCAACGAAGAGAGGATTCATTGCCCTACTCTTCTGTGAACAAAGCTATTCTACAAAACGGGAGATGGTTTTCTGTGTCCTCTCTTATCCTACATTAAGCACAATTATGAAACGTTTTCAATTACACCTTTGGGCCTTACTAATGGCTTTGGTGACCCTTGCCTTTGACACTCAGGCACAAACCTTTATTCCTAATTTTAATGCTGGCACTGGCGGAACAAACTTTACGCAGTTGTTAGCCCGCCCTGTAGGGCTTCGTAACAATATTGGACACCTGGAAGAGGGTATTTATGGTAGAGTAAACCTAAACAATACCAAGTGGATCGGTATTGGGTCGGCTCCGGGAACAGTAGGTGTACCAGTATATGGAACCCGTATGCAATGGGACCAAAACTTTGTAGTCTTTAATTTATTAGAAACAAGTCTTACCCAAAAAGATGTAGTTATGCAGTGGGGTGGTACTGCAGCTAATAACCGATTCTTATTTAGATATACCAACAACCCCAGTACCACAGTGGGTACTACCTATATGCAAATAGAAAGTAATGGTAATGTAGGAATTGGAATTACTCCTTCTGTGAACGACCGTTTGAGAGTGAACGGGCGAATTCGCTTTGGTAGTGCAGAATATTTTGAGGACGGAGGGGCCAACACGATCACCTCTCAGGGGAGTTTGGTGCCATTAAGTAATGGATCACGTGATTTGGGAACGGCTGCACTCCGCTGGCGAACTGTTTTTGCAACGAATGGTACTATCCAAACTTCTGACAAACGCGACAAGAATAACATCAACAACATGGAATATGGCTTGAAAGAGTTGATGAAACTTCGTCCGGTGACTTACGTTTGGAAAGACCGCCCAGAAGAAGGGGTGCAAATGGGATTGATCGCTCAGGAAGTAAATAAAGTAATGAACGAAGTGGTGTATGATCCGTCAACTGCGGTAGTAAAAGACGAAGAGGGTAACTTGGTAACTACCAAGTCTTTGGATGACAACGCTCGTATGGGTATCAGCTACACTTCTTTGATTCCAGTACTGATCAAATCGATCCAGGAGCAGCAAGGTAATATCAAAAAGCAACGTGAGACTATTAGAAGCCAAAGAGCCGAAATCAGAAAATTGAAACAGCAAATGCGCACTGTAATGAAGGAGTTGGATATAAAAGCTGGATCAATTACTGAAAAGTCGCTCGGTCAGTTGTTCCAAAACATTCCTAATCCTTCTGATAAAGGTACCCAGATTGGTTATGTATTGGATCAGAAAGTGAGCCAGGCCACCATACAGGTCTACGATCTCAATGGTGAATTGGTAAAGACCATCGCCTTGAACAATCGTGGTAGCAAGAGTAATGTAAACCTTGCCGCCAATGCATTAAAGCCTAGCATCTATACTTATGTTCTAATTGCAGATGGACAAGTGGTAGACACCAAGCGTATGATTGTACGTTAGTGTTTTTCTATTCCAGGAGCTGTCTTGTAATATACTTTAACTCAAATAACGTCTTAATTTTAGCTCCAGACCTGACAAGTTTTTGTAACCTCCCAGCCTTTGGTCTTACTGAAAGGAGACCAAAGGTGACTAAACTACTTTTAGGAACAACAACTTCCAAGTGGCTTTTGTGGGTCTCCTTTCGGTGCAATGTCATGAAGTTAATTCTTAAAAAATGAATATCGAATAACGAAGGAAATCAAGTTTTGAATGGTTAATGAAGGGGTTAGTCTCCTTCTTTAATCATTAATCAGCGTTCGTTAATCAACATTTTTCATTAACTAAACGACATTGCCTTGCAGCAAGACCCACAAATTGGGAGTTTTTGTAATCTTCAGGGATTGTAAACTGTCAGGTCTAAAAAATTTATGAGGCAGCTTCTTTTATTTTTAATCCTCCTAACTCAAAATCAACTTTATGAATCATCATAATCAACCTGAAACTTCGTTGGGGGTAAAATTACCCACAAATAATCTTGGGTCGGTCCCCGCTACATTATCGGCTAAACCCCACTGGTACCAACGTCTCAAAAAAAGATGGGGAGTAAAAAGTGATTGGCAGGCACTGATGATTTTCATCACTTTTGGGTGTGCTGGGCCTAGTGTGTTGTATGTCAAGGATGTCATTTGGTATTTGATTGGCAACCCACAAAGTATCTGGCTCAAAGTAGTACTCTATCCAATCCTGATTTTCCCAACTTATCAAGTGTTGTTACTGATGTATGCGTTCATTTTTGGTCAATTCAAATTCTTTTACCGAAGATGGCAAAAATTAGGACAACGGGTTGGCCGTTATTTTAGTCGGGCTTTTATTTATATGTAATGCTTATACAATAACAGATTATCATATCAGATATTTTTGGTCAGACATTTTTGGTTGTGAAAACGCAAAATACAATGGTGTATTACCTGGGTAAGCAAGCTATTCAAATATAGTGGCGCTTTTATCCAGGTTTTATTTTTTGATAAAAAAAGTTCAATTGCCACCTGATGCTCTAAGCAAACATTCAGCAATTGAACCATCAACCTATCTAGTTATCAAACACTTTTATTTCACTTGAATCACCGAAACTTTTTTAACAAGCTGGATAAATTCGGCCCTATAGCCTTCCTCATCTTTGCCTTTAGCTCCTTGTGCCAGCTTTTGTACCATTTTGTAGGTAGCGTTTTCGGCATATTTGGAGTTGCGCAGCAACATCCCAAAAGCCGCCACTGCGGCTGAAAAACGAAAATTTTCAGTTGCCTGAGCAGTGGTTCCATCATTTCGGTTCATGAGGGTGTTTAGCGGAATACTTTTGCGTCCTTTGGGCTTTTTATAACGAAGCCATACATTGAGCACTTCCTCATTTTTGAAACTGGTGGGCTTAAACTTCTTAGGCCATCGCTTCTCGTTTACGGCTACATCAGTGGGTGTTTTTTCATACAATGCTACCTCGTACAAAGCCGTTACAGTATGGCCCGCTCCTATATCGCCCGCATCTTTGGTATCGTCTCTGAAATCTTCGTTGTCCAGTAAGCGATTTTCATAGCCGATTAAGCGATAAGACTTTACCAACGCGGGATTAAACTCCACCTGAAGCTTTACGTCTTTGGCAATGGTATACAAAGTACCTGTAAGTTGCTTGTTAAATACTTTATAGGCTTCGTTGAAACTATCGATGTAGTAGTAATTTCCATTTCCTTTGTCGGCAATGGTTTCCATTTTAGAATCTTTGTAGTTGCCCGTACCAAAGCCCAACGTGGTAATAAAAACGCCTTCTTTTCTCTTTTCTTCAATGAGTTGCTGCATAGCCTGGTCAGACGATGCCCCCACATTAAAATCACCATCGGTGGCCAAAATCACCCGATTGTTTCCTCCTTTGATAAAATTGTCCTTAGCCACCTTATAAGCGAGGCGAATACCCGCACCACCTGCGGTAGAACCTCCCGCGCTCAGGTTATCGATGGCTTTCATAATCGTTCGTTTATGCTGTCCCGAGGTAGAAGGCAACACCAAACCTGCCGCTCCAGCATACACTACAATGGCCACTCTATCTTTTTCCTGAAGGTTATTTACCAGTATTTTGAACGCTTTTTTTAGCAAAGGTAACTTGTCATAATCCATCATAGAACCCGATACATCTAGCAAAAACACCAGGTTACTGGGCTTGAGTTTGTCGGGGTCAATGTTTTTACCTTTCAGGCCAATATGCACCAGGTGGCTTTCAGTATTCCAGGGGCACTTCGCCATTTCGGTCGTTACCGTAAAAGGGTGTTTTCCTTTGGGCTGTGGGTATTTATAATCAAAATAATTGATAAACTCCTCAATACGTACTTGATCGGTAGCGGGCAGATTCCCAAAGTTTAACGAGCGTCGAGCCAAGCTGTAGCTGGCGTTGTCTACATCAATAGAAAAAGTAGACAGTGGTTCTGACTTCACCGTTAAAAAGGTATTTTCAATCGTTTGACCTTCTTTCTTTTGTTGGTCTTTCTTTTGTTGGCCAGCTTGCTTGTTTTGGCGTTGTTGTTTTGCCAAACGTTTGATTCGACGCCGCTCAGATCGAGAAACACTCGGCTTGGCCGCTCCTCTCACCATCTTTTGTTTTCTACGACTACGCCTACTGGCTTTCCGTGCCGCTCTTCTTTGTCTTCTTCGGGACGCACGACGACTGGTGGCTTTTCCATATCCCGTTACCACTATTTCACTCAAAGCCGGCGCTTCAGCCAAAGTAATATTTAAGTTAGTTTGGCTACCCACCGTCACTTCCTGAGTCTTCAGGCCAAGCGCTTGCACTATTAAGATAGCGTTTTCAGATACTGTAATGGAAAAAGTTCCATCAGCCTGAGTCGCAGTACCGTTAGTAGTGCCTTTTTCAATTAAGGTGGCTCCTGGAATGGCATCTCCATTATAGTCGGTCACTTTACCAGTCACTGTTATTTGCGCCATCCCCGAGAGGGTAATAAAGCTTAAAAGCAATATGAAGTAAAATTTGATCATAATATGTAATACTTGATTTGTGAAAAAATAAATTGGCAGGTCTGGTAATAATGCCGAAAGGCATAAAAAAACCACCTGCTTTTTAAAAACAGATGGTTCATTGGGTAAACACCCCTATAACAAAATAATATTTCAAATATTAACAATTCACTAACATAAAAAAGGATAGTATAGTAAGACTCGCTACTGTAGCTTTACCCCCATTACCAAAATATCGTCAGTCTGAGCTTCTTTTCCTTGCCAGTTCTCCAGGGTGGTCTCAAGTACTTGGTGCTGTTGTTCCAAAGGCTTAGTGGTATTTTCGTGCAGTAGCTGTAAAAACCGACGGGTAGAAAACCTCTTGGTAGGTTCACCGCCTCCAAATTGGTCTATGTAGCCATCCGAAAACAAATAAAAAGTGGTAGGTTGGGCAATATCTATGTCATGGGTAGTAAACTTTCGGATTTGCTCTTTTCTGGTGTGCCCATTGATACTACGAATGTCTCCCCTTATTTTTTTAATTTCCCCATTTTGCACCAACGCAATAGAGTTTTTAGCTCCTGCAAATTGCATCGTTTGGGCGTCCCTATCTATCACCACAATCGTTACATCCATTCCATCCCTAATTTTGGTGGTGTTGGTTTTCAATAAACGTTTAAAGAGCGTATCCAATGCCTGTAGTATTTCATCAGGTCTGGTGATGCCTTTGGTAGCCACAATGTCGATCAACGCTTGAGTGGCAAGCATGGTCAAAAAGCCTCCCGGCACGCCATGCCCAGTACAATCGGCCACCACCAACACTTGCTTTTCGTTGGTAAATCCTTCCAGTATTCGTCCTACATCAAATCCATCTCCCTGGTTATAAATTGGGCTAGGTTCTACTTTGGTATACCACCAAAAATCACCACTGACAATATCCCGGGGTTTGTACAAAATAAAGCTTTCGGGTAGGTCTTGGGTAATCAGTTTGGGGTCAGGTAGTGTAGCCCGTTGAATGCGTTTGGCATAATGAATACTACTCACCATTTCGTCGCGTTGCTTTTCTACCAGCGTAAGTGCATCCTGTAAAGAATTATTGATGCTCAAAATTTCTTCGCTATTTGCCTTAATCTCCTGGTTAGATTGCTCCAGCTGTTCATTGGCGGTATTGAGGCGATGATTGCTCTTTTGTTTATCCCAAAAAAAGTACAATAGCACCAAAAAAAGCAACGCCAGCAAGCCCAATCCTAGGTAAGTAGCCCGTTGGTTGGCTTTTCGCCGCTCTTTATCCGCCTTGAATAAAGTACGCTCTTGGTTTTGGGCAATGTTCAAAGAATCCTCTTTTTTGCTAAACACATACTGCGCTTCAAGATTGGTGATTTTCCGAGTATTTTCTTTGTTAAAGAGGCTGTCAGACAGGTCTTTAAAGGTTTGATAACTTTGGTACGCCTTTTTAAAGTCTCCTAAGGCTTCATATACCTTAGCTTGTAGCTGAGCCGCATCTTTTACAATATCGGCTCTATTGATCACGTAGCCGGTATCGATGCTGCTTTGGAGGTATTGCAGGGCTTGAGGGTATTTTTTTTGCAAATAAGCCACTTTGCCCAATGCGATATCATTGTTGGCCACATTGGGTCTTTCGCCTAGCGCTTGGTATAATTGATTAGATTTTAGCAGGCTTTCTTGAGCTTGCCCATATTTTTGCTGGTCTATGGCCAGCTCTCCTAAAATCTGGTAACCAAACGCCAATGACCCTTTATCCTTGATTTCTTGAGCTATTTGTTGTCCTTTTTGTAAATAAACCAGGGCTTGTTGGTAGTTGCCCAACATTCGGTAAGCACTGCCAATATTATGATAGCTGGTAGCCAACCCTCCTTTCCGGTTTAATTCAATATCTATGGCCAGCGATTGCTGATAGTAATCCAGGGCCTTTTGGTAATTTTTTTGGTAAAAATTAATCAACCCAAGGTTGTTATACGCTTTTGACATGCCCCCTTTATATCCCCTTTTTTCCGAGTTTTTAAGAAACTTGAGCAAATAGGTAGTAGCCTTGGCATAGTCTCCCATTCTTTGGTATAAGAGCCCAATGTTGTTGTAATTAGAAGCCAGACCTTTTTCATTGCCTAGTTCTTCTTCTAAGCTCACCGCTTGTTGGTAAAAACTCAGCGCCTGTGGATAATTGCCTTTGATCTGCTCCATAATTCCCAAACCTTTGCTGGCCTTTGCTAACCCTGGCAAGTAGTTCTCTTTTTTGGCTACCTCATAAGCTTTATTAAACAGGTCTTCTGCCGAATCGTAGCTACCTACATTCAGTTCTGCCCAGCCCAGGTTATAAAACGTATTGGCCAACCCAGGCAGGTACTTGGTCTTTTTGGCTAGTTTTATCGCCAGATTTCCATAAAGGGTAAGTTTAGCGGAATCGACATCGCTTATTTTAAGAATGGCGTTGTAGGTGTCTACCTTTTGGCGATCAGTAATCTTGGTTTGTAGTACTTGTTTGAGCGAATCCAACATCTGACTATTTTGAGCAAAGAGATTTGCTTTGAATAGGCAGAGGAAACAACCCAAGTAAATTGATTTGATAATGATCCGATACATCTAAATACAACTAAGTAGCCCTGATAGTTTAATGAGGTAGAATCCTTAATGTAAGCAATTTTTATTCAATTTATCACGTTTTTTTACCCAAACTCAAATCTTGTCTATACTTTGAATAGAGCTTCTGCCAAAAAATAAGGCGAGTAACCAGAATCTAAGGCCAATCACAGCAGGAAGGCTAAGAACAATTTCTAGTCTATTTTGTGTACTTCGGGCAAAAAGCTTACTTTCGCATGCTGAAATACAGGGTAAATTTCGCCCAAATGAATACAATTACTTGTATTTGTGTTCAACCAAATGTGCTTTTTACAATCTTCATTAATTTTTACTTTCTCTCGACATGAAAAACAAACGTTTGATCCGTTACATGATCGCACTAAAACTCTTGAAGTATGCAATCATTGCTTTGCTCATTCCTATGATGAGTAGCTGTGGCGGAGACAGCCAAGGCAAGGATAATACAGACAATACAACTACCACCA
The DNA here is from genome assembly GCA_003483885.1 of Microscillaceae bacterium. Lineage (GTDB taxonomy): Bacteria > Bacteroidota > Bacteroidia > Cytophagales > Microscillaceae > Microscilla. The sequence goes on along the minus strand of DMXI01000021.1, from coordinate 1,317 downwards.
CTCAAGACTCATCCAAAACTAAAGCTGATTCGGGGCAAGTAGCCAACAATAGCACCAGTGAATCAGCCAACTTGCTCAACACCACCGAAACCCGCGAAGATCGCCAATACAACGATATGGCGCGCTTTTTGGCTGGGATGCCCGCCGAAGAAGGTAGCACTCTAGCCAAATATCACAAGACCAATTCCTGGAAGCAATACGCTCAAACGGCTGACAATACCTGGCGAAGCATTTTGAATCAAAAAGTACCTACGATGGCCAAATGGCGAGATGCAAATCTAAAAGCTCAAAACGAGGCCAAGGGAACCTTGTTTTACCCATTTAGTGGGCCTGATTTTTTACATGCCAGCACATTTTTCCCTGAAGTAAATCGAGTAGTAATGGTTGGGTTGGAGCCTATAGGCAACTACCCTGACATGGACAAAGTTGCCCAAAGATCATTGAACGGTTATTTCAATGGCTTACGTCACAGTTTGTTTACCATTCTTAAGCTAAGCTTTTTCCGTACCATCGCGATGGCACAGGATTTTACTGGAAAAGTAACCGCTGACATTGATGGTACCCTACCAGTAATTATGTTATTTATGGCGCGTACCGGACACCGAGTGTTGTATTACGAAAAGGTAGCAGTTAACGAAGAAGGCCAGTTGGTACCAGCCGATCAGGCAAAAGGCGACCGGGTATACTATGGTACCAAGCTTACTTACCGCCGAGAAGACAAACCCAACGAGAAAAAGACTTTGTTTTATTTTGCGGCCAATTTACAGAACTCTCCTTACAGTAGCCGCAGTGGCTTGACAAGAAAAGGGTTAGAAGATCGTAAAGACTTCCGTAAATTCTTAAAAAGCCTGGACATTACGACTACTTACATCAAGTCGGCCTCTTACTTAATGTATCGTGATTCATTCAGCATTGTCCGCGATATTATCTTAAATCAATCTAAAAACTTTTTGCAAGACGATTCGGGAATGCCGATCAAGTTTGTAGACCGCAACAAATGGAACTTAACCTTTTTTGGTTCTTATTATGCGCCTATTCCATTATTCCGAGCCCGAGTGCAGCCCGATTTGCGTCAGGTATACAAAGAAGGGAACAATGTAAAGCCTCTCCCCTTTGGCATCGGTTACCAATACCGCAAAGGTACCTCTAACCTGATGTTGGCTGAAAAAAAATAAAACATCCAGGATGACTTCGCGTAAGTCATTCCTCCCACCAGTAAGTATTTTTATCAAATGCAGTGGCTAAATTGTTTATAAATCTCAAACAATTTAGCTACTCTAGAGTATGTTTAAACCTTATAATCTGGACTAAAAAAGC
>DMXI01000020.1 GCA_003483885.1 Microscillaceae bacterium | reverse complement strand
ATACTGGTTCTCATTTTTAATGAGAACCTATTTTTAGGAGCGTTTCTTAACGCGGTCACAAAGTCTGGTAGGTTCAATGTTGGATTCGTGATCCTGAAAATCGCAATACAATTGCACCTATAAATGGATACGCATTTAAGTGCGCACCAGAAGGGTTTCTTATGCTACACCATCCCAATGCACATTTAATTATAATCATACTGCCCATCATTGGACACTTTTTGTTTAGCAACTGAACAACCTGGTAGATTTAAATCAAATGCTGCTAAGTGCAAGTGTTTGTTAGCCAGTGTGTTATGTTGGTGGTATGCTACTTGTTTTTAATTTTTCAAGTTTTTGGTATAAAGGCTAATAGCTAAAAATCAAAGGCGAACAAACAACCATATAAACCATCAAAAACATGCTGAAAAATTATATAACCATCGCCTATCGCAACCTGATGCGAAATAGAGTATTTGCCTTACTCAATATCTTGGGGCTTGCCATTGGGATAGCCTGTGCCATTATTATCTATATGTATGTGCGTCAGGAAACAAGTTATGATGCCTTCTACCAAAAAGCAGATAGAACCTATCGCCTCACCATGGACTTCAAATTAGAAGATAACTTGGACAGTAATGCCCGCTCTTCGCTGCCTATTTTTGAAAAAATGGTACGCGAAGTCCCTGAGATTGAGCAATCCACCAAAATTAGAGAGTTCAACCAAGCCTTTATTCAGTATGAAAATACCAAACTGGAAGAAAAAGAACTATGGTATGCCGATGAACACTTTTTTCAAATATTCAATCAGCGTTTTCTGCATGGTACTCCCGTTAATGCCTTGAGCAAGCCCAATACCATCGTACTGACCGAAAGCTTGGCCAAAAAGATTTTTGGTCGCACCAACGTAGTGGGCAAAACCCTCAAAGTAGACGAAAACAAAACTTATCAAGTCAGCGGAGTAATTGCCGATGTGCCTTACAATACCCATTTTAGATTCAATGGATTAGTATCTATGGTATCGCTGTACAAAACCGATATGTACAAACGCTGGCGAAAATGCCCTGATTGCTTACGTATTTATGGTTATGTAGCCCTTAAGTCCAATACTAATTTTAACGCTACTCAAACCAAAATCAAAAACCTTTTCAAAGAAGAAACCAGCAATGGATACCTCAAAAAAGTAGCCTTACAGCCTATGTTGGGCATTCACTTGACCTCTAAACTCAATGGAGAAATTCAAGCCAATGGCAACTTACAATTTGTGTATACCTTTTCTGCAGTGGCCTTATTGATTTTACTCATTGCCGCCATCAATTATATGAACCTGGCTACGGCCAAGTCTATGAATAGAGCCAAAGAAGTAGGTATTCGCAAAGTAATGGGCTCTTATCGTTCGCAATTAATTGCGCAGTTTTTAACCGAGTCGTTGATCGTGGTTTATGTATCACTTATTGGTGGAGCCCTACTTGTCGACTTGCTAGTACCTTTAGTGAGTCAGATTGCTCCTCAGCCTTTATCGTTCAAGGTGTTCGACCGACAGTTCTTTTTCTTGTTATTCTTGGGAGGAACAGTTTTGGGGCTTATCAGTGGTTTGTACCCTGCATTTGCGCTCTCAGGTTTCAAACCGGTAAAAGTACTGAAAGGCAAGTTTGCCCACCAAAAAAGTGCTGTAAACGTGCGCAAAGGGTTAGTCATTGTTCAATTTACTATTTCATCAGTACTCATTGTTTCTACCATCATTGCTTATCAACAATTACGTTTTATGCAAGACCAAAGCCTGGGCTTTAAGAAAGATAACTTAGTAGCGGTGAGTTTATCTACTGATCGTATGCAACAAAAAGCAAGAGTATTCAAGCAAGAACTGCTCAATAATAGTCAAGTCAAATCCGTGACTTTGACTACCAACGTACCTGGTAGTTGGACACCATCTCGCAACTATACCCGTTTTGTAAATCAACAAACCAATGACACCACAACGATCATTGTCCCTACTCATGGCATCGATTATGACTTTGTCAATACGATGGGGCTCAAGCTAAAGCAAGGTCGCGACTTTTCTCTCCAAAATGCCACCGATACTACTAAAGCAGCCCTTATTAATGAAGCGATGGCCAAAAAATTAGGTTGGCAAAACCCCATAGGACAACGAGTAGCCAATTTTGCGATCAAAGGTAAAATCGTAGGAGTAGTGTCAGACTATCATTTTCGGTCTCTACACGACAAGATAGAACCCACCGTATATCAATTGATGCCACGAAAAGAATACTACCAGTTTGCTTTGGTCAAAGTACAAGGGAAAAATTTATCATCTACCTTAAGTTTTATAGAAAGCACCTGGAAAAAATTTGAAGGCAATCGTCTCTATAACAGCTTTTTTCTAGACCAAAACTTTGCAAAGCAATATCGTGCCGATCAACAACGCGAAATTCTATTTGTAGCTTTTGCTACCCTGGCGATTGTCATTGCTTGCCTGGGCTTGTTTGGATTGGCCGCCTACACTGTAGAGCGACGCATCAAAGAGATAGGCATTCGCAAAGTATTGGGAGCTTCCGTAGCCAATATTTTCAAGCTCATCAGTTACAATTTTATTGTATTGATCTTAATCGCGAATGTCCTGGCCATTCCTTTTAGTTATTGGCTCATGAATAGCTGGCTCCGGGATTTTGCCTATCACATCAATATTTCCTGGTGGGTATTTGGGGTTTCCGTTGTATTGGTAGGGCTCACCGCACTGCTTACCATTAGTTACCAAACCATCAAAGCGTCTTTGGCCAATCCGGTGGAGGCGATCCGGTATGAGTAGTTCGAATAGTAAAACTTCATAAATAAAAACGATACTGCCCATGAGTGGACAAAATTTGTTCAACCAATGGACATCATCAAAATAAAAAAAAGTGTTTTGAAGTTTAAGTTTCTGTAAAGCAATGGTTTAGGTAGTTGGTATAGTCCTTGGGATTCAGAAATTGATGATTAAAATAGCGTTATGCCAAATATTATCAATTCTTGATTATTGACCTAAACCCATATATACCATGATAAAAAATTACTTTACCATTGCTTATCGAAACCTAGTACGGCATCGAGTATTTGCAACTTTAAACATTCTGGGGTTGGCCGTAGGCATTGCCAGTGCTATTCTGATTTATGCTTATGTGAGGCAGGAAACAAATTACGATACCTTCCACCAACACGCCGAAGATACCTATCGGTTAACATTGAACTTGAAGTTAGACGATAAAAAAAGAAGTTATGCCAATAACTCCGTGACTGTATTTGACAAGGTTACCCAAGAAATTCCTGAAATCTCCCAAGCCACCAAAATAGCTCCTTTTGGTAACACATTTATTGAATATCAATCGGCTAAATTCACCGAAGAACAGGTTTGGTATGCAGATGAACAGTTTTTTAATGTATTTAGCCATCAATTTTTGCAAGGACAAGTCCAAGGTGCTTTAGACAATCCCAACAGTATAGTGCTTACCAAAAGTTTGGCTAAAAAGCTTTTTGGTGACATAAATGCAGTGGGTAAGGCTATAAAAGTCAACGAAGACAAAACCTACCAAGTAACTGCGGTGATTGCTGATGTGCCTTATAATACCCATTATCGTTTCCAGGCATTGGTATCTATGGCCACCCTATATAATACTCGTCAGTATAAACAGTGGAAAAGGTGCATCGACTGTACCCGTATTTATATGTATTGTACTTTTAAATCAGGAATAGATCAAGTTGCATTAGAGACTAAGATGTTTAATCTATTTAAAGAGCACAGAGCAGTAAAGTCGGACTACTTGGTGGGATTCAATTTACAGCCATTGACTGACATCCATTTGCATTCCAAGCTCAACAACGAGCTTCAATCCAATGGAAATCTGCAATTTGTCTACACCTTTTTGATCATCGCTATTCTGATTTTGCTCATTGCCGTTATCAATTATATGAACCTAGCTACTGCCAAATCTTTGAAAAGAGCCAAGGAAGTGGGTATTCGAAAGGTAATGGGTTCGTACCGTAGCCAGCTGATCTTTCAATTTTTGACAGAGTCATTGATTATTGTCTATTTAGCGTTAGGGTTGGGGGTTTTGTTAGCCGATTTGATGCTACCTTTTATTAGTCAAATTGCTCCCAAGCCTTTGTCTTATAAAATGTTTGATTTGCAATTTAATTTATCAGTAATCATAGGGGGGACAGTATTAGGCTTATTAAGTGGAATATATCCAGCTTTTATCTTATCAGGGTTTAAACCCGTCAAAGTACTCAAAAGTGGGTTTCAAAACCTTCCTCAAGGAGTTACCATTCGCAAAGTACTAGTGGTAGTACAGTTTACCATTTCTTCGGTATTGATTGTGTCTACCATCATTGCTTACCAACAATTGCGTTATATGCAAAACCAAAACTTGGGTTTTGACCAAGAACAGGTGGTGGTAATGGATTTGCCCACGCTTAAAATGAAGAAAAAAGTACCTGTGCTTAAGCAAGCATTGCTACAAAACCCAGGAGTGAAATCAGTGGCCTTTAGTTCTGGTGTACCAGGGGCAAGTAGCCTTAATACTAACTATACCTATATTATCAACGACCAAACCCGCGATACTCTTGAGTTTTTAATACCTACCCTGACCATTGACTATGATTACCTTAAAACAATGGGCCTTGAACTGAAGCAAGGTCGGAATTTTGATATTACTCGCACCAAAGACACCACCAAAGCTGCAATCATCAATGAGAGCCTGGCAAAAAAAATTGGTTGGAAAAACCTGATTGGAAAAAGAATAGGCAACTATGGTATCAAGGGACGCATCATTGGGATAATGCCCGATTATCATTTCAAATCACTGCATGACCAAATCGAGCCTACTATGTATCATTTGCAGTTGAGCGCCTATCATCACCAGTATGCCTTGGTGAAGATACAACCAAAAAATATGCAAACTACTTTGAGTTTTATTGAAAGTACCTGGAAAAAATTTGAGCCTAATCGCTTGTATAAAGGCTTCTTTTTGGATCAAAACTTTGAGAAACAATACCGTGCCGATCAACAACGCGAAGTTTTGTTCATAGCCTTTGCAACATTGGCCATTGTCATTGCTTGTTTAGGTTTGTTTGGTTTGGCAGCTTACACCGTAGAGCGTCGCATCAAAGAAATAGGCATTCGCAAAGTATTAGGTGCTACAGTAGCCAATATTTTAAAACTGATAAGTCGAAGTTTTTTGTCGTTGATCGTCATTGCCAATCTGATAGCCATTCCGCTCGGTTATTGGCTTATGAATCGTTGGTTAGACAATTTTGCCTATCATATAGAAGTTAGCTGGTGGGTTTTCTGTATTGCTATGGCAATGGTAATCATCACAGCGCTTGTCACCATTAGTTATCAAACGCTCAAAGCCTCTTTGGCAAATCCAGTGGAAGCGATGCGCTACGAGTAATATTGACCAAAAAAATAAGCTTCTAATCTTTCTTAAAAGCGAACGCTGAATCTTGGTATAGACTCAGCGTTTGTTTTGATACTACAAAGGATTGAAAAATCTATTCATAGTAACTGAGTTCCCGAAACGATACATCAAGTGAATTGCCATTGGCCAAAAACTCAATTTGCCTCACCCAATTGCTTTGCTTATCATATTTATAGGCATAGCGCATATAATTATATTTTTGCTCACTACCATCTGCATTATAAATTCTTCTCAGTATTTTTTCTCCCTGCACATTAAATTGGCTGCTTTCTTTTTTAGTAAGCTTCTTGGGAGCATCATAATAATTGCGAGTAATTACTTTTCCATCTGAAGTGGTATTTTCTTTCTCGTGATAAAAACTTGTCAATTTACCTGCTTCATCAAATTTTTTTAGAATTCGTTCGCCCTTGGCTGGATAAGACGTTTTGTGTTCATACCGAAACTTTCCTTTTCTCCACCCTTTTTCATAAACAATCTCTTTCTTCCGATTGTATTGATAAATTGTTTTTTGGAGCATAGTTCCATCAGATTTGGTCATCGTCTCTTCTAGTATCAATCCTTTTCTATTTCTTTTATAGCTGGTAATACCAAGCACTTGCCCTTTTTCACCCAGGTATTTCTCAGTAACAACTTGCCCCTTTTTCAAGGTA
>DMXI01000155.1 GCA_003483885.1 Microscillaceae bacterium | reverse complement strand
TGACTGAACGGTTAATCAAAAATATATGCCAAGAACAGCAGAACAATTTGCCAACATTCGGCAAGAGCGTAAGGAAGAGATTTTGCAAGTAGCACTCCGCTTATTTGGCGAAAAGGGTTACGAGGCTACCAGCATAGATATGATCGCCAAAACCGCAAACATTTCTAAAGGGTTAGTCTATAACTACTTCGAAAATAAGCAAAAGTTGCTAGAAACGGTATTGGACATGTTTTTTGAGAAATTGGGCGATACTTTCAAGGCTCTATATGATAGTACTGAACCCGCAGAGGTAATCATTCGGCAAATGCTGTACACCTTGCGTGACTCGATGAAAGCTGAGATTGAATTCTGGCAGTTTTATACCCGCTTGTCTTTCCAGTTTACCGAATACCTTAAGCGGCAGTATGGGGCCGAAATGGGTCGCTGGATGCATAAGGTAACTGCTATGATGGAAGAGTTGAGTTTTGCCAATCCACAGATTGAAGCCATTAAGTTAGGTTCAATCATAGATGGTATTTGCATCAATTATATTTTGGCTCCCAAGTTCTACCCTATTGATGAAGTGATAGAAAATGTAGCCGATGGATTTGAGGCCCAACGTGCTGATCCCCGATAAGTCCTTTTTCATAAAAGGATTTTTTTACAAAACATCTTTGACTAAACAGTCAGTCAAAAATTTATCACTGATAATCAAGTAATTACAAGTAAAAAGCTTAAAACTTAGAACAAATAATGAAAAGGCACGTATTTATAAATGAACGTTTAGTCAATCAAAAAGTATGGAATAATGACATTCGTCATTTTAATTATACTATAAATCCATCTATTTAGAGGTGTGATTATTTTTAGATCTAATTATTGACTAAACGTTCAACCATAAATTAAAATAACTGAACAGAACGACTAACAAGATAGATATGCAAACAAAAACACTTCGTTGGATACTGATGGGATTATTTCTGGGGTTCTTGACCTCTTTGCAAGCCCAAAATGCGACCGAAATAGTGAAAAAAGCGAATGAAAAGCTTCAAGGGAAAACCTCGCAAGGAGTGATGACCATGACCATCATCCGCCCCAAGTGGCGAAGAACAGTAGAAATGAAATCATGGGCGAAAGGTGACGACTACTCGTTGATTTTGATCAAAAAACCCGCTCGCGACCAAGGCAGTGGGTATTTGAAACGCACCCGCGAAATGTGGAATTGGCTGCCCAAGGTAGGGCGTGTAGTAAAAATGCCTCCTTCTATGATGAACCAGTCCTGGATGGGTTCTGATTTTACCAACGATGACTTGGTGCGTCAATCTTCTATTGTGAATGACTACACCCACAAAATTTTGGGTACCGAGACCATAGAAGGGCGTAGCTGTTATAAAATATTGCTGACTCCCAAACCAAACGCTCCTGTAGTATGGGGAAAAGTAGAAATATGGATTTCGAAGAAGGATTTTCTACAACTACAAAGCAAAATGTATGATGAGGATGGCTATTTGGTCAATACGATGCGAGGCAGCAAAATAAAAAACCTGGGAGGTAGAACAATTCCTTCTAAAATGGAAATGATCCCAGCCGATAAACCCAATCAAAAAACGGTGCTGGAATACAAAAGCATGGTGTTTGACAAGCCTATTGGCAATGGTTTTTTCTCAGTGCAAAACCTAAAAAGAGTACGGTAATTACCCTTTGAACCTCTAAAAAAATGTACATAAAGTTAGCTTGGAGAAACATATGGAGGAATCGTCGCCGAACATTCATTACGATTTCAGCCATCTTTTTTGCCGTGTTTTTGTCGGTGGTTCAGCGCTCTATGAAGGTGGGCTCCATAGAACAAATGGTGAACAGTATGGTGGGTTCTTTTCTGGGACACCTTCAAATCCACCAAAAGGGCTACTGGGAAGAGCAAAACCTGGACAATTCCTTTAGCGACTCCCCTGCCCTACGCAAGGCATTGCAAAATACCGAACATGTGCAAGCGATTATCCCTCGTCTGGATAGTTACGCCTTGGTGGCAGGATTGGAACGTAGTCGGGCAGGATTGATCATGGGCATTGACCCCAAAGCCGAAAAGGCGTTGTCTGACCCTGAACAAAAGCTCATTAAAGGTAAATACCTGTCTAAGAACACCGAAGAAGCCATATTGATTAGTGAAGGGATGGCTGAGTATCTTAAAGTACAGGTCAGTGATTCACTGGTACTGTTGGGGCAGGGCTTTCAGGGGCAAACTGCCACAGGTAAGTACCTCATTAAGGGGATTATAAAAATTGCTAACCCAGAATTGAACAAATCGCTGGTGTATATCCCCTTAAAAACTGCCCAAGATTTGTTTGCGGCCGAGAATCGCTTGACAGCTTATTGTATACGTTTGGAAAATGCTCAAAAACTTGAGATGGTAGAGCAGGCATTACACCCCAAACTGGCAAAAATCACTCAGGCAAGCCAAGCAAATGAAGGGCAAAGTGAAGACACCTATGAACAAATTAACTGGAAAACCATGGCTCCCGAAATTGTGCAAATGATTGATGCTGACAAGCAAGCTGGTAAGATTATGCTGGGGGTCTTTTACATGGTGTTGGGGTTTGGCATTCTGGGCACCGTGCTGATGATGATTTCCGAACGACGTCACGAATTTGGGGTCTTGATTAGCATCGGGATGCGACGCTTTAGTTTAGGCATTTTGGTCTTTTTAGAGATGTTGATGTTGGCTGCTTTGGGAGTATTGGTAGGGATGGGTATTAGCTTTCCGGTTACCTGGTATTTTCATCTCAATCCAATAAAACTCCAGGGAGAAATGGCCCAGGTAGTAGAAGAGTACGGAATGGAGCCTATCATTCCATTTTCGCTAGACCCGACCATTTTTACCACACAAGCCACCATTGTGTTTTTTCTAACAATGATCATCGCAATTTATCCGCTTATGCATACCAAACGCATCGCAGTAATAGACGCTTTGAGAAGTTAAACTGGTTTCGCTTTTGGCCTAGTCTTTATCATAAAAACAGCGCAGGCTTCGAACTACTAAATTGATAAACTACTGACTACAAACACATTATATTTTTTAACAATTGGTTTTGGATAGGTAATAGACGTTGAAACAGCCGATAGCCAATTGAGCTTGCGAAATCCCGATTTATCGGGGAAGCTAAAGACCAATAGCTCTCGGTCGCTATGGACTATAAACTTAAAGATGATGTACTTAAAATTAGCTTGGAGAAATATTTGGAGAAATAAACGGCGTACCCTCATTACCACGCTGTCGATATTCTTTGCAGTATTTCTTTCCATTAATCTGCTCTCGATGCAGCACGGCTCTTATGACAACATGATCAAAAACACAGTTGGGTCATTTACAGGCTATGCTCAAGTGCATCAGAAGGGTTATTGGAAAGAGCAAAACATTGACAATACTTTTGAGGTGGCACCCACCCTACTCCAAAAAATCAAGCAAGAAAACGAAATCAATGAAATTGTTCCAAGGCTGGAATCATATGCGCTGGTAGCGGGCAAAGAAAAAAGCAAAGCCAGTGCCATTGTGGCCATTGACCCAACCAAAGAAACAGCCATTTCAGCTCCAGAAAAAAAGCTCGTCAAGGGTAAATATTTTACCAGCACAGACGAACGAGCGGTGATTGTAGGAGAAGGACTGGCAGATTATCTCAAGGTGCAAGTAGGCGATTCGCTGGTATTGATTGGGCAGGGCTATCAGGGGCAAAGTGCAGTAGATAAATTGCTCATCAAAGGCATTGTAAAGTTTCCAGCACCTGATATCAACAATGGCTTGGTGTATATACCACTTATGACTGGACAACAACTGTTTGCTGCTGATAATCGCCTAACCTCACTGGCTCTGGTAATACAACGCCCCAAAAAGCTTGATCCAATACTGGCTTCGTTGAGAACCAAAGTAAATACCAATCAATATGAAGTCATGTCTTGGAAAGAGATGAATCCTGAGTTGATTCAAATTATTGAAGTGGACGGAATGGGTAATTATGTGATTGTGGGGGTACTCTATATGGTGGTAGCTTTTGGGATTTTTGGCACCATCCTGATGATGACTTCTGAGCGGCGCCACGAATTTGGAGTGCTTATAAGTATTGGGATGCGGCGTATCAAATTAGGTACCATAGTTATTTTGGAAATGATTATATTGGCTCTGTTGGGGGTAATTACCGGGGCTTTGGCTAGCTCTCCTATTGTGTTTTACTTACATAATAACCCTCCGAGGTTATCAGGGAAAATGGCTGAAACAATGATGGAAATGGGCTTTGAACCCATCATTCCATTTTCTATTGACCCTATGATTTTTATCTCGCAGGCTGTGGTCATTTTCGGGGTCACACTACTGATTGCCTTTTATCCATTATGGCTCACTAAGCGAGTCAACTTGATTGATGCCTTGAGAAGTTAAAAGGTTTTTAAATTAAAAATGTAAAACGTAAAGTGAAAAATGGCGCGAAGCGAGAATTTTAAATTAAAAGTGTAAAACGTAAAATGAAAAATAGGCGCGAAGCGTAACTAAAAGCCAAGAGCTAAAAACTAAAAGCCTATTCTCATATTTGCAAAAAAGCGAAGAACCTCTGCTACGCATCGCGAAACCTACTGTCCTGAGTGAAGCCGAAGGAACTAATTTATAATTCATCCATTCATAATTCATAATTAAACATCAGCCGAAGGCAGAACCATTTAACCATAAGCGTAGCGAAACAATAGAACAATTAACAATAAAAATATTAACATTTAACCATTCATATCATGATTATTAAAATAGCCTGGAAAAATATTTGGCGAAACCCCACCCGAAGCGGGGTAGTCATTGTGTCGGTTTTGCTGGGGATTTGGGCTGGAGTGTTTGTGTTGGCTTTCTCGATGGGTATGAACAACCAGCGGGTAAAAGCCCAACTAGACAATTTTGTGGGCCACATTACCATCAAACACGCCAAATATGATGAAGACAAACTGGTAAAATATTATATCAAAGAGGCTCCTAAGATTACCAGCCAGCTTAGTAAAAAGCCATTGATCACCGCTACTACTACTCGGGTAAGTGCCATTGGAATGGCCTCGAGCAGTGCCGGTGGTTTTGGAAGCAGTATCCACGGAATAGACCTCAAAAATGAACCTAAGGTATTCAGCCTGAAAGATAAACTCATTGAGGGTAAATACTTTGAGGGTATCAAACGCAACCCCATATTGATCGGACAAAAGCTGGCCAAAAGACTCAAGCTCAAATTACGCTCTAAAATGGTACTCACCTTTCAAAACGAAATCGGAGACATTACTTCGGGGGCATTTAGAGTAGTGGGTATTTATAAATCAAGCAATTCGGCCTATGACGAATCCAACGTGTTTGTGCGCAATACTGATTTACAAGGTTTGCTGGGCAATGATCAAATCATTCATCACATTGTTTGCCGGGTAAGTGACTACCAGCAAGCGCCTGAACTAGTTACCCAACTTCAGGGAGAATTCAAGGGTACCAACACCTTGGTGCAAAGCTGGAAAGATACTTCGCCCGATTTGGCTTATGCCAATGATATGATGAGCCAAATGCTATACATTTTTGTAGGAATCATACTACTGGGGCTCTCTATGGGTATTGTAAACACGATGTTGATGGCCGTGCTGGAACGTACCCGCGAGTTGGGCATGCTCATGGCAGTAGGTATGAGCAAAAGTCGAGTATTTAGGATGATTGTGATTGAGACTTTCTTTTTGACTTTTGTAGGTGCTCCACTGGGTATTTTGTTTGCCTGGGGAACGATCCATTATACCGGCAGTATTGGCATCAACCTGGGAATGTTTTCTTCAGGATTAGAAAGTTTTGGGTATGACGCCATTGTACGCCCTATGTTGGGAGGAAGTTATTATGCCCAAATTGGAATAATGGTGGTAATTGCAGCTTTGCTATCGGCCATTTATCCAGCCATAAAAGCCTTAAAACTAAAGCCAGTAGAAGCTATTCGCAAGATTTAAGATAAAACTCCATTAGGATAATTAATTGTTTCCAAATCATTATTAAAACCATGAATGACGATTCTTTTCATAAAAACATAGAGTGGAATTACCCTACTCCAACTACCTCTTGGGACAAATTTGTAGGCCCTGGTGCTACCAAAAGTGAGCACTTGTTAATGCTTTTGCCTACGGTTTTACTAACAGCCCTTTTACTAGGTTGGGCAGCATGGCAAGAAGTACAATGGTCTATATGGCAATATATAATTGCTGGCTTTTTAGCTTTTGATTTAATCGGTGGGGTTATCACCAACGCCACTGCACCTGCCAAGAGATGGTATCATCGCAGTGAACAAAACCTTACACAACATCTCAAGTTCATTGCGTTGCACGGCATTCAATTGCTACTGGTTACTTGTTTTTTCAACGATTTCAACTGGTGGTTTTTTGCAGGAACTTATGGCTATTTATTCGCAGCTGCCTTCTTAGTACTCAAAACACCTCTCTACATTCAGCGTCCCGTAGCTTTTGGCATTTATACTATTACTCTGTTGCTATGGACTAGCTTCTTAACTTCGGTAGAGGGCTTTAGCTCAATTCCAGGACTGGATTGGTTTGTTCCAGTGTTTTTTTTCAAGCTTCTCATCAGTCATTTACTGATAGAAGAACCTTATCGTCCTCAAGAATAAATTAGAATTATAACTTAAAAAATAAAATAACCATGAAAAAAGTATTAGTCGCCGGAGCTACCGGATATTTAGGAAAATATGTAGTACAGGAACTCAAAAAACAAGGATATTGGGTACGAGTGTTGGCCCGTAATCCTAAGAAATTAGCCCAAACGGGCAAGTTTGGCGAGCCTGCCATTGCCGAATTGGTAGATGAGGTTTTTGAAGGAGAAGTAACCCAACCCGAAACCCTCAAGGGTATTTTTGATGGCATTGACTGGGTATTTTCGTCTATTGGCATTACCCGCCAAAAAGATGGACTGACCTTTTGGGAAGTCGACTATCAAGGCAACAAAAACTTGTTGGATTTGGCTATTGCTCAGCAGGTAGAGCGATTTGTTTTTGTATCAGTTTTTCAAGGAGCAGAACTAGCGGGAAAAATCAAAGTAGCTGAGGCTCGCGAAGCTTTTGTACAAGATTTGAAAGCCTCGGGGTTAGATTATCGCATTGTACGCCCTACTGGGTATTACTCTGATATGAGTGAATTTATGGTGATGGCTCAGCAGGGGCGGGTGTTTGTAGTAGGCGATGGCAGTGGGCTGATTAACCCTATTCACGGAGAAGATTTAGCCAAAGTTTGTGTACAGGCTTTTCAACAAGCGCCAGACTCTGCCAAAGAAATAGAAGCAGGAGGCCCTGAAATATTTACTTATCAGGAAATTGGAGAGCTTGCCTTTGAATTATTGAACAAAAAACCACGCTTTGCCAAACTTCCGGTATGGCTTACTAAAGTAATGGTGACTCTAATCAAGCCTTTTAATCGCCAACAGGCCGATTTATACAGTTTTTTTATCAGTGCTGCTCAAAACAAAGCCCTGGCTCCGAAACAAGGCGGTCATCACTTACGGGATTATTTTATAGAATTTGCCCTGCAAGATGGACACGAACCTCACGAAGCCTTGGGCATTGGAGGGTAAAGATTGAATATTCGAACGCTAAACTTCGAATCAGGATTCACAAATGTTGAATACCAAAAGAAGTTACTCTGGCAGGTAATCACATTAAAACATAACACAACATGGATGTAATAAAGACTGAAAATATTACCAAAGTATACAACGAAACCAAAGTACCTGTGTATGCGCTCAATGGGGTAGATCTGGTGATCAAGAAGGGTGAATTTACCGCAATTGTAGGGCCTTCGGGTTCGGGTAAAAGTACCCTATTGAATATCATTGGAGGCTTAGACCGCCCTTCGGCAGGATTGGTAGAAGTAGGTGGTCAAGACATTACGCAACTCAAAGAAGGGCAATTGATTGACTTTCGTCTCAATAATATTGGCTTTGTATTTCAAGCTTATAATCTCATTCCAGTATTGACTGCCTTGGAAAATGTAGCTTTCATTATGCAATTGCAAAAAAGGCCCAAAAAGGAGGTTCATCAACGCGCCAGTGAGTTATTGAGTGAGGTAGGCTTGGGCGATCGCTTGAATAACCGGCCTTCGGAGCTATCGGGTGGACAACAGCAACGAGTAGCTGTAGCCCGTGCGCTGGCCTCTAAACCTCAGTTTGTATTGGCCGATGAGCCTACCGCCAACCTGGATTCTAAATCGGCCGAAAACCTGCTGGATATTATGGCCCGTCTCAATCAGGAAGAAAACATCACGTTTGTGTTCTCTACCCATGATCCTCGAGTGATCAACCGGGCACATCGAGTAGTAACCTTGGAAGATGGCAAAATCGTGAAAGATGAACATAAACAGCCAGAAGCGATGGTAAATGGTTAATTTTTCTATTGCTGCATTGTTACATTGTTCCGCCTTCGGCTTATTGTTTCATTGCTCTATTGCTAAATTGTTCCGCAATGCGTAGCGGATGCTTCTCTCTTTTGCAAATATGAGAATACGCTCTTGTTCCCTAATCCTTGCTCCAATCTACGCTTCGCGCCATTTTTCACTTTTCACTTTTAATTTTTCACTTAAATAATGGATCACCTATTTTTTTATCTCGGTTTGGCATTTATTCTTACCCACGAATCGGATGCCATTAAATGTGAGGAATGGACAATTTTTCCCGGCACGGCACAATTGAGTTATAACCTGGGATACATTGTATTTGTGGCTATGCATGTGCCTTTGTATGCCATTATATTTTGGGGATTATTTGCCAGTGGCAAAGGAGCCAATGAAGCCATGGTCATGGGCACCGATATTTTCTTTATTGTGCACGTGTTTTTGCATTTGTTGCTATATCGTCATCCAAAAAATCAATTTAAGTCGGTACTCTCTTGGGTCATCATTGTGGGGGCAGGCGTGTGTGGAGCGTTAGATTTACTTTTGGGGTTTTAATATATCATCGTAGCTATGCTTCTGTAAAATTCTGGGTCTATAAAATTATGAAAAAATACCTGCTGTATATATTTATCTTATGGATGTGTTGCCCGCTGTTGGTAAAAGCACAAGATAGCTCTTATACCGATACTGAGGAAAAAGAGCCTCTGGTAACGATTAATGGCTATTTAAAGGAATTGGGCACCTTGAGTTTTTCTAAGCAAATGGACAATTATCGGTACGATAACCTGATCCATAACCGCTTGAATTCGCAGTGGAATCTGGGCAAACGATGGATAGGAAAATTGGAAGTTCGGAATCGGATTTTTAATGGCTATACGGTAGAGTCGCTGCATATGGCCAATGAACAGTTTTCGGCGTTGCCTACTTATGGGCAAGTGTTAGACGAAGACCTTGGCCTGGTAGACCTTTCCTGGACTTGGATGGATGGTCGACAAATCGTAGGACATACCACGATTGATCGCCTGAGTTTGGCTTACCGACGCGAAAAATGGGAACTCAAAGTAGGGCGACAACGGATCAACTGGGGCAAAACGATGGCCTGGAACCCCAACGATTTATTCAATACTTATTCGTACCTGGATTTTGACTATGAAGAACGCCCTGGTGCAGATGCCATTCGCTTTCAATACTTTAGGGGTTATGCTTCGGGTTTTGAAGTGGCCATTCGCCCTGATGAAACCATCGACAAAAGTGTAGCTGCAGTAATGCTTAAGCACAATAACTTCGGGTATGACTTCCAGTGGTTAGTTGGTAGCTATTTTACCGAACTGGCGGTAGGAATGGGCTGGGCCGGCAATATCAAGGGCATCGGGTTCAAGGGTGAGGCTACCTACTTTCACCCTAGAGAAAACTGGCAAGAACAATCTGGATTTATCAATGCTACTCTAGGCTTTGATTATATCTTTCCCAACTCACTGTATGCCCAGGTGGAGTTTCTCTATAATGGCAACTGGGACGACACTCAATCCGCAGCTGAACTGTTGGCGCGTCCCCTACCCGCCAATAATTTGTTCATTGCCAGAACGGCTTTTTTAGTGGGTACTAGTTACCAAATTCACCCTTTGGTGAGCCTCACTGCTTCGGCCATTGTGAGCCCCACTGATGAAGTTTACATTTTCGTACCAGGGTTCACGGTGTCTTTGGCCGAAAACCTGGATTTTTTGATTACCTCTCAGGTACTACGTAGCAAACAACTTGAGCAAGCACTCACTACACCCAACCTAGTATTTGGAAGGTTTAAATGGTCGTTTTAATGTTTTTATCCGCTTATTTTTTACTCGATATGAAAGCACTACAATACAAAGTATACACCTCGTCTAAAATGGGGTTTTCGGTTACTTCTACCTTGGTATATGGCGAAGAAGAAGCCATTTTGGTAGATACCCAAATGATTCCCCATGAAGCGGGCAAGGTGGTAAAAATGATCCAGGAAACTGGAAAGAAGTTAGTTCATATTTTGATTACACATGCTCATTTAGATCATTTTGGTGGAACTGAAGTGCTGCTGGAAGCTTTTCCAGAAGCCAAAGTATGGGCTGAACCAGGAGTGGTAGAATTGATTGCTACCACGGGCGAAAAACAAATCAAGGATTTAGGCAAAATGTACCCAGCCAAATTCTTACCTCAGCAAGCAATTGTCCCTCAGGCCTTTGTCGGTAATGCTATAGATTTAGAAGGCCATTCCATTGAAGTAATCACCAATCTACAAGGAGATTTTGCCCCTCACTCGGCATTTTACATTGGTGCACTGCAAATGTTGGTAGTGGGAGATATTGTATATCCTGGTGTACATCCCTGGACCTCAGATACGGATAATGCACAACGAGAACATTGGATAGCGTCTTTGGAAAAGCTGGCCACTTACAATACTCAAGTGGTGATCACGGGCCACAAACACCCTACCTGCACTCATTCTCCTCAATACATTGAAGAGATGCTTGCTTATTTGCGTGATTTTAACGCGGCTAACTTAACCACTGATTCGGGGCAGGCCTTGATGGATAAAATGGTGTCGCTTTATCCTGCACTCAAACAATTGGGCTTGTTGAAAATTGGGGCTTTTGCCAACAAACAGGAGCAAGTGAATGTGGCAAAAGCCCTGCAGATGGATTAGGCAGACGAGCATCTTAGAATATTTATAAATGGGTGGCTATGAAATAGATAAACTTCAAGTATTATTTCATAGCCACTATTTGCTTTGCTAACTTTTCAACTTCTAATATAACATTCTCCTCTTTCATAATAAATCCGAAAGATAATAGCCAGTATCATTGCATCAATTAATAAAACCAGTACAAAAGTGATTGGCAAGGTGATTGAGGCAAAATTAGTTAAATCATCAGTAATTACTTAACTTTGTATTGCTAACCCATTAAGTGAAACATATCTATTTGATTTTAGCTCTTTCACCAAATGCTCCATTCATTCCCAGTACCTTCTCGGCCAATCTATGGGTATCCAATCGTAAACCTGCGCTTTCTTTATTCATTAAGTGGTTTTGAGTATACATGAATCAATTACGTACCAGGGTTTTTATTATTAAATGGGTATTACTTTTGGCTGTTATGTCTCCTCTTGAGGCACAGGATATATTTGTGATCAAGTCACAAAAAACAAGGCAGTCGCTTTTTCCAGCATTCAATGCTGAATATTTTGAGGATAAAACAGGCAAACTATCCTTTGAGCAAGTCCAGCAACAACATTTCATTCCCAATCGTGCATCTTCTCTCAACTTTGGTTATTCTTCTTCTACTTTTTGGATTCGCCTACAACTACAAAACGCTTCTGCCGCCAACGATTGGCGCTTCTTGAGCTTTATTCCTTATCACAATTACCTGGATTATTGGCAGCAAACCTCGCCCAATACCTGGAAACATATACAAACTGGATGGATGTATCCTTTTGCTTCACGGGGTAATTTTGAACATGTAGGTTTTGCATTTCCCCTTGATTTACCCCAAGGAAGTATCACCACAATTTACTTTAAGCTTAGCGGCTATGATCCTCTCACTTTTCCATTAGAGTTGATCCAGAAGCAATCATTGGATTTGCGCTTTCAACTAGAAAACCTCTACTATGGCATTTACTTTGGCATTCTGGCCGTTATGCTCTTATACAACTTATTTATTTATGTCACACTTCGAGATCGGAACTATTTATACTATGTAGCTTACATCTTGTGCCTGCTCATTATATTCTCGAGCTCTACAGGCTACTTATTCCGTTATATTCATCCTGATTTGCCTCTTATCAACCTCTATTCTTCACGTATTACTATGGGGGTTATTGTAATCATGACATCACTGTTTGCCATTCATTTCTTAGAACTCAAAAAGTATATTTTATGGTTCTACAAACTCTTTTTGATAGACATTGGGTTGGCAGTACTCGCCATTATTGTTACTGGAACAGAGCTATACTCTTCGGCTACCAATGATTTATTATCTATCCACTCACCCTTATTGTTGTTAGCTGGAATCTTGGCTTGGCGGCGAGGCAATCAATCAGCACGCTATTATGTATTGGCCTGGAGTATTTTTATTATAGGAGCCACCACTATCACCCTACGCAATATGGGGTTGTTACCCATCAATGCTTTTACCACCCATACAGTAGAAATTGGCTCCGCCCTTGAGATTATTCTGCTTTCGTTGGCGCTGGCTGATAAATATAGAATATTGCGCATTGAAAAAGAAAAAGCCACCTATGAAGCACTCATCATTCAACAAAAAGCTAATGAAGAACTGGAGGGCAAGGTAAAAGAACGCACCTTAGAGTTAAGCGAAAGCAACACTGAATTACGCCAAATCAATGAAGAATTAGATGCAACCCTACATACGGTTCGTTTGCAAAAAAACGAGATAGAAGAACAAAACATCCAGATTAATGATAGCATTCATTATGCGCAAAGAATCCAGCAAGCCATTTTACCCTTAGAACACAGAATGAAAGAAATTTTGCCTCCGCATTTTTTACTTTACCGCCCCAGAGATATTGTATCAGGTGATTTTTATTGGGCAGAAAAACTGGGTGACAAAGCATTCCTTATTGTAGGAGACTGTACAGGCCATGGGGTTCCAGGGGCTTTTATGACTATGCTTGGCATACAGGCTATTAACCAAATCGTATTGCAAAAGGGTGTAGAAGCACCTCACCAGATTTTAAACCTGTTGGATGAAATGCTCCCTTCTTTACTAAAAAGTGAAAATACTTCGGTAAATGATGGGATGGACATCGCGGTAGTGGTGCTAGATACCCAACAACAAACATTGAGTTTTGCAGGGGCCAAATCTCCTCTCTTAATGATACAAGAGGGTCATCTTGTTGAAATCAAAGGCAAC
This sequence comes from Microscillaceae bacterium, assembly GCA_003483885.1. GTDB lineage: Bacteria > Bacteroidota > Bacteroidia > Cytophagales > Microscillaceae > Microscilla. The sequence continues at coordinate 13,346 of DMXI01000155.1, read as the reverse complement.
AATTTTGCCATCAACGGGTTTCGTAGCAAAAGTAGCCTTGACGAATCTTATACGCTCCATTCGTTTCCGTTATCAACCAATACCCAATTTTTTTTAAGCACTGATGGTTTTCAAGACCAATTTGGGGGAGATAGAGGCCGAAAGTTTATGAAAAGGCGTTTTAAAAATCTTTTAAGTACACTCGCTCCTCACTCGGTAGAAACCCAGCAACTAATGCTGGAAAATGAATTGGATTCCTGGATGGATGGGTACCGACAGTTAGACGATATCTTAGTGTTGGGAATCAAAGCTTCTCTTCTCTAAAACCTCCTCATATTGAAATATTCCTTCATAATATAAACTTTTACAGTTGGTAATTCATTAACTTATTGTGTAAGTTTGTTTGAAAGATAAGTCATTTAGAATGAGTTATGCCTTCTCACCAATAGCGCCTTGAAAAGTTATTTGGATTTCAAATCCGCTTTTCTTGATTGTTGCCCATGTCTTATTATCATACAACGATCACTCTCAACTGCTATCATTCCTTTATTTTTAAGCTGTTTTAAAACAAATGATGCAATTAGATATCAGGTGTTCCTTCATCGCGTGTTTGTTGATTATTTTTTTAAAACTTCCTCTGCTAGCTCAGAGTATATTCAAAGTCGAAACAAAGGGTGTAAGACAAGCTCTTTACCCTGCTACCCAAGCTGAATATTTTGAAGATAAAACTGGAAAACTCACCTTTGCTCAAGTTCAAAAGCAACCGTTTGTGCCCCATCAGAAATCGTCTATCAATTTTGGGTATACTTCGTCTACGTTTTGGGTACGCCTCCAATTACACAATATATCCTCGACCAACAATTGGCGCTTATTAAGTTTTATTCCTTATCACAACTATCTTGATTGTTGGCAAAAGACCAAGACTGGCACTTGGCAACATACTCAAACGGGATGGTTACGCCCCTTTAACTCCCGGGGAAACTTTGAACATGTAGGCTTCGTATTTCCTCTCGATTTACCCACAGGTGCTACTACTACAATCTATTTCCGTCTGAATGGTTACGATCCACTTACTTTTCCGCTGGAGCTGCTCCAAAACCAAACCCTGGACTTACGCTTTCAATTTGAAAACCTGTATTATGGCATTTATTTTGGAATTTTGGCGGTAATGCTACTGTATAACTTGTTTATTTACATCACGCTCAGAGACCGGAACTACCTGTATTATGTGTCTTACATTTTGTGTATGCTTATTATATTTTCCAGCTCTACTGGCTATCTATTCCGTTATGTTCACCCCCAATTGCCCTTCATCAATCTCTATTCTTCCCGCATTACAATGGGGATCATCGTGATTACTACTGGGCTTTTTGCCATTCATTTTTTAGAACTAAAAAAGTACATTTTATGGTTTTATAAGCTATTTCTAGTAAACATAGGCTTAGCTATTATAGCAATGCTACTCACAGGCACTGAACTGTATTCTTCCGCCACCAACGATTTATTGTCTTTTCATTCGCCCTTGTTATTGTTGGCAGGCATTCTTGCCTGGCGCCGAGGTCATCAATCAGCTCGCTATTATGTGATTGCCTGGAGTGTTTTCCTTATAGGTGCTACGACTATCACTTTACGTAATATGGGGCTTTTACCCATCAATTCGTTTACTACGCATACAGTAGAAATAGGCTCTGCCATTGAAGTCATTTTGCTTTCTTTGGCATTGGCCGATAAGTACAGGATATTGCGCATTGAGAAAGAACAGGCGACTTATCGCGCACTTTTGATCCAACAAAAAGCCAACGAAGAACTGGAAGATAAGGTAAGGGATCGAACCAGAGAAATTCAAAACCAGAAAGAAGAAATCACCCAACAAGCCGAAACACTCAAGGCCATTAATGATGAGCTAAAAAAAGCCAATATCCTTATTAAAAAAGACCGGGACGAAAAGGTAAAAATATACTTACAAGAAGCCACTGAAGCCACCAATAAATTGCAGCAAATTCAAGAAACTTTGACGCAAAGAGGCCCTGATATCGCCCAGAAATTGCTTACCAATGAAATTAATACCGCAGGAGAACTCTCTATCATTCAAGAAAAGGTTCGTAATGAATTTCCCGATTTTACCACTGAAATTGATAAGGCATTGGCCGATAAAAAAATTACTAAAGCCGTTTGGCAAGTAGGCTATTGTCTAAAAATGGGGCGCTCTCCCTCTGAAATTTCCAAAATACTCCCTTTGAGCAATCGTACAGTATCAGTATATGGGACTAAGTTGCGAAAAATAGGCGTTTTAGAAACAGTGAAAAAGTAAAATGGGTAGCCTGAGAAATCATCTGCAATGACTCAAGCTACCCATTCTATTAAAAACAATATCAAAACCTTAATCCCCCGCTGGGATATTCATTACTTTGCGTAAGCTTTTAGATTGATGATTCATCAGTTTATTACGCAGATTGGTTTCGCGGCGATCTCGGAAAAACTGTCCCTTTACAATAGGCGAAGCATGCTGCAACAAGCGAAACACTTTGAAAATCACCAGTTTTTGCCCCATATGGATGACATTGGAGCGCAAATTATTCCAATCCTTGATATCTTCTGCATTTACTCGATAAGCAGTAGCAATGCTCTCTAAAGATTGTCCTCGGATAACCACATGTACATAAGTACGGGTTTTGGTGGTCACGTATCGGCTTCGGTTAAAGTTGAGCGTTTTTTGTTTCTCAAAAGGCATTTCCTTTGTTTGCTCCGTATTGGTAGCTACTTGCTGCTCTTGCTTACTTTCTGGCTTTTTTGGTGGAGCTACTACCAGTTTTTGCCCCACATATACATCCTGATTAATGTAGTTCCACTTTCTCAGATCGCTTACGCTAATATCGTAACGGCGGGCAATGTCAAACACATTTTGACCCTCGGCCACCACATGAATACCAGCCTTGGGAGTATTAGGGTTGATAAACTGATCGCTATGACGTGGTTGTAAATCCTTGGGAAAAAACTTACCGCTGGCTACCGTATTATAATCATTGCGCTCGTTCGCCGCAGGTAGTGGATTGTCAGTCATTGGGGTCACATTTTTCACCTCATTATCTATATTAGGTAGTGGGTTGTCGTTTTCATTGACCTGAGTACGAGGAGTTTCAGTCGTTTTTACCACTTCATAATTAATCGGATTATCTTCCCCATCCTTAATCACCATTTTGGGTACTATCACCTTTGTGGTTTCGGTAGTGGTTTCATCCTCGGTTGTCTCTTTTTGGTTAATGTTGGGGTATTTTTTCTTATCAGCTTCTATGCTTTTGATCACCACCTGAGGTTGGGGCAAAGAAGGCGTAACTACCAATGATTTTTTCTTGGTTTCTTCGTGAAACTGTGGCTTTAGTTTTTTATCCGCAACGGACTTTTTTATAGGTTCTTCTGGGGTATTCTTTACCAGAGGTGTTTTGCCAGGATCCAGGTTTGGCTCGGTTTGCAAAGGTACAATTACCTCATAAGCTTTGTCACGAGGGATTCGTTTTCTCTTAAGCCAAGGATTGTAGAGCTTCATCAAATCAGTCGATACTTTGAATTTGCGACCAATTTGGTGGAGAGTCTTGCCCGATACCGAATAATTCATCAATTGCACTACTGGGGGAGTCGTAGATAACAGCATCTTTTCTTCAAATGCGATTTTGTAAGCCAAAAACCGCTTGATAAACGAATGGGTACGCTCCTCGATGTACAATTCCTGCACGCCTATCACTTCTCGCTTATTGTAGTTGTTTAAGATGTGTTGCTTGGCTTGGCTATAACCAACATCGATTGTTAGGATGGTATAAATCCAGTTTTTGAAATAAAGATTGTTTTTGCGTAACAAGCGAGCCGCCGCCCGGGTTGACGCCACCAGATTCATTCGCTCATCTACTCTATCATTGATTTTAAGGCCATACGACTTCGCCAGGTCTTCTTTGAGCTGCCAAAATCCTACTTCTTCAAAAGAGTTTTTAGTAGTAGCAATGAACTTACTTTCTAATAAGGGTAAATATTTAAAGTCGGTCGGTAAGTTTTCCTCTCTTAGCACTTCTTCTACCAGTGGCGCATACGTCTTCAATCTTTCCAGATTCTCGCTAAAGTTCTGGTTGTTTCTCAATAGACGATAAATCTGGGTTTGAATTTGTCGGCGCGCTCCTTTAGTAATGGTAAGTTTTAGATTGCCAATCTTCAGTGTTTGAGGTACTTCAACGACTCCATTCGTACTATGTGCACTAAATAATATGCCTAGCATACATATTATAGTACAAACGTAAGTTTTGTGGTATAATAGTATTTTTTTCATAACCGTTAATCTGTGAAAACATATTACGCAGCTATGATGAAGGAAAAATTTTAGTCATTTTCGTTTTTGTTTGAACTGAATAAGTCAAATTTTGCGCAGATATGCAAATACAGGCTACGTAAATATGAAAAAAAAGTTACATGTTTATTTTTTTCTTAGAACCATCAAGCCATCTCGTACAGGAAACAATACGTTTTCGACCCGCTCATCGGCATGTACCTTTTTATTAAAATGATCCAATGCCAAAGTATCTTTGTCTTGTTTGCTAATTTCTTTTGCAACTTTACCACTCCAAAGCACATTATCGGCGATAATGATTCCATTTTTAGCAACTTTATCGATTACCATGTCAAAATAATTAGCATAGTTAATTTTATCGGCATCAATAAACACTAAATCGAAAGTGACTTCCAACGTAGGAATGATCTCTAGGGCATTGCCAATTCTAAAATCTACCTGTGGAGCAATTCCAGCCTCTTCAAAATATCTTCGGGCAATGTCTTCGAGCTCCTCATTGATATCCATAGTGTAGATTTTTCCCTCTGGTGCCAATCCTTCGGCCAAACAAATGGCTGAATATCCCGTGTAAGTCCCAATTTCTAATATGTGCTTTGGCTGTAACATTTTGGCCAACATCGCCAAAATTCTACCTTGCAAATGGCCTGATAACATACGGGGAGCCAATACTTTGGTATAGGTTTCGCGGTTGAGGCGCGCCAACAAGTCACTTTCAGGTTTGCTGTGCTCTTCGGCGTATTCGTTTACTTTTTGATCTATAAAATCCATTGCTTAATAGTTAGTTGTTTGATTGTTATATGGCTACATTGTTCCGCAATGCGTCGCGAAACAATAAAAGCCGTTAATCATTCTCAGGCAAATATCTAAAGACACTCAGTTGATCGTCGGCAAACATTTCTTGAGCAATCTCGAGTAAATCGTTCGCTGTGATCTTCCTAATACTCTCAAAAATAGACTCCAGGCTTTCTATCTCATTGTTATCGAGCATGCTCTTACCCATCATGAGCATAAAGTTTAGATTGTTTTCTTCTGCCATGGCCAATTGCCCAAATAATTGCTCCTTGGCAGTATGCAACTGTACCTTGCCCAAGGGCTGGGTTTTGAGCAGTTTTAACTCTTTCATTACCGAAGCAATGCTCCGCTCAAAATGGCGGGGTTCGGTGGCAAAATAAATGGCAAATAATCCGGTATCTCCAAATGGATGATAATTGGCTTCAATGGAATACACCCATCCATGCTTTTCGCGCAAACTCAGGTTCAAGCGGGAATTCATGCCTGGGCCTCCCAAAATATTGTTGAGCATAAAAAAAGCCAATTTATTGGCATGTGAACGCTCATAGGTGGTTCTCCCAATGGCACAATACGCTTGTTGTCCGCTATGACTTAGGGTAATTTGTTGAGGTTGGTATCCTTCAAAAATAAGGCGATTGCTATTGGTAAAAGAAGCAGGAATTTTTTCCAGATAGCGAGCTGCCAATTTTTTCACTTTACTAAAGGGGATATTACCCACTGTAGAAAAAATAATTCGGCTAGTGTCTATATGTTCCCGCAAAAAGTTTTGAAAATCCTGCCGATGAAAAGATTCCACGCTTTCGGAGGTACCTAAGATATTGTTACCCAAAGGATGATCTTTGAATATAATAGCGTCAAATTCGTCCTGCAAGGCATCTTCGGGTGAGTCTTTGTACATTGCCATCTCCTCTAAAATCACATTGCGTTCTCGCTCAATTTGATTTTCAGGAAAAATAGAATCAAACGTAATATCGGCGAGTAGCTCAATGGCCTTTTCGTAGTGTTTATCCAGAATAGAGGCATAAAAACAAATCTTTTCTTTGGTAGTATAAGCATTAAGTTCTCCCCCTACCGATTCTAACCGATTGATGATATGGAAGGCTTTTCGCTTGTTGGTGCCTTTAAAGGCCATATGTTCCCAGAAATGGGCAATCCCCAATTGATGCGGTTGCTCATCTCTACTACCAATATCTAGTATAAAGCCACAATGGGCTATTTTAGTATGGTTTACTTCCCGATGGACAATGCGGATGCCATTGTCTAGGGTAAATACATTACACTGCGTATCCATCTCTCTTCCTTTCTTTTAAGTCGACAGTCTATAATCCACAGTCAACGGTCAACCACTTTATTATTTTGTACCTGATTTTGCTGCCATAAGCTGATAAGCCACAATCGACCGTGGACTGTCGATTGTAAACTAGAAACTACTGTATAACCTCAAACACTACCGCTGCGGTTTTAATTTTTTTAGAAGAAAATATATCTGGATTGCTCAAGTCCTGGCTAAAGTCAGCCAGTTTTCCTTTTTTCCTCAATAGCAGATCGTCTCGGTTAAAAACACTCACATCGTGGTCAAAAACCGCAAAGGTGAGCATATCTTTTTCAGTGCAATAAAACATTTTAGAGGTGAGGTCACCTTTATAATCTAAGCTGTTTTTATCGCGCTGTGCTTTGAAAATCGTTTCTCGGCCAGCCAATATTTTCCAATATAAATCGGGGTAGCCACTGCCTATTTTTAGCAAGGTAAAGTCTGAATTTTTGGCCTTACCATTGTCATTATTAAACAAGATTTTGGATACTTTTACCCGTACTTTTTTCAAAGGAGGTGTCGTACACTTAAACTGGCCATTGAACACAAAATCTGGCTTTTTCTCGATGCGGTCTACCCTCACAAACTTATTCAACTGTTCGTCTGGTTTGAATTTAACAGGCAAAAATGCAATCTTAAAATTGAGGTTGTGTCTTCCAGCAGGCAAACCAAAGCTTCTAAACGAGAACTTGCGTCGATATTTGAAAGATTCGGCATCGGAAATATATTTGATTTGACGGTTGCCATCTTTGAGAAAAGATTTCAGGAATTTTTCTTTGAGCAATTCGGTAAACTTGCGGTCGGCCTTGGTGCCTTGTGGTACTACGTACATGTCTACCAGGTAGCCGTCAAATCCTCGCTCACGTAGTTTTACAAAAGCTGACGAATCCTGAAAATCGACCTTCATTCGTGCCATTACTCCCCAGGTTCCCCGAGGTCGCACGTGGTTGGTATCCAAAGACAAACGGGTGATTTTCATCCCCGATAAGGGTTTATACTGAAGGGTATCAAACGATGCCTGGCTTTTGACTACTTCTTCGTCGGTATCGAACCGATCACGGTCTTTTCTCTTTTTTTTACAAGCTGAAAAACCAGTTCCAAGCAAGATCATCAATAAGCAAAAAGCGGGTAGTTTTCGTATCATACCATTCAAGTTACAATCCATGCTTTCAAAATTAAAACATCAACCGATGAAATAATAATTTGAGGAAAGAATTATAAAGGATTGAAACAAAGTGAATGTAACGAAATGATTTTTCAACAAGGCCAAACGATTCCCTTTCGTGGTTGCTATTCTTCCTCTATTTGGCGTGCCGCTTTGATTTTTGCCTTCAATTGTGTGTCCAGCGACTCGATGTAATCTCGCCCATAAGTACCATTCTCGAGATCTCCATACAGCCAATAGGGCAAGTCTTGTTTAATTTCGGGGCAAACACTGGCTCCCGCTAATGCAATGGCCGCTACTGTATCCACATCTCCAGTATAAGAAATACAAAGCTTGAGTAACTCTGACATTTTACTGGACTCCATAATGGAGGTAATGGCCGCTCGCACACTCATAAATCCCTTGGAACGTACCTTACCCGTCCAGCGGCTGAGCCAATCACCTTTGACATTGGCCTTGAGATACTTGGCCAAATCTTTCTTTTGACCTCGTTCCCACAGAAAAAAATGCGGAATTAACGCTGATGCTTTTGCTGCATTGATGCCATCTTTGGTGTTATGCGTCAATGCGGCCTGTATTTCGGCTTTTTCTAACACTTCATCTTTGTCTGAGAAGATGCCCAACACTGGAGCTCGCATAGCGGCCCCACTTTTATCGCTGGTTGCCCCTATTTTTTCCAAAAACTCTTCTCCTCCCCCTGTATTTTTTCTCAAAAAATGATAAAAACCTTCGGCATAGCCCTCACGGGGATCTCTTTTGAAAACTTCTACAAATTTGTTGGCAATATTAAGGGGAGTCCAGGCTTGTTCGTCTAAGATGAGTTCGGCAATGGCCAGGCTCATTTGGGTATCATCGGTGTACATACCTGGCTTGGTACCCAAATGTTTAGGGTGTTGGTGATAGCTCAGGTCATTGTTGGGGTGTACATCTTTTCTCTCCACATACTCAAAGCCCGCCCCATAGGCATCTCCAATGGCAAGTTCGATTAACATATTTATGGTTTTAAAATAGGTTGTAAGTTACAAAAAAAGGAGGATAAGGTGTGCTAGGTAAAGTAACAAAATAAGTTTGCTCAAATAATCAATTGTTGGTGACGCTCCACTTATACACCAAACAAGAGGCAAAGGCCTGAAATTATGAAAGATTAAATGATCTAAAATGAGCATTAGCAAATGTCACTCAATACTCATTTTAAGCCATAAAAAAGCAAAAACCCTCTGATTTTCAAAGGGTTTTTGCAGTAAAACAGATTTATTTTCAACACAATAGATTTAGCTCACTACGCCTTTTTCGGCCATGACTCCTTGGTCTTGCAAAATCATATCTGCGGCTTTTTCGCCAATCATAATGGTGGGCGCATTGGTATTGCCTCGGGTTACGTTGGGCATTACTGAGGCATCCACCACTCTTAGTCCTTTGACTCCATGTACCTTTAACTCATGGTCTACTACTGCCATGTCGTCTTGCCCCATTTTGCAAGTAGACGTAGGATGGTATAAGGTTTCACCGGTAGACCGGATAAAATCCTCAATTTGGGTGTCGTCTTTAGGCTGAGGAGCAATGTCGTACCAACTTTGACGGTAAGAGGCAAAGGAATTGGTCATACCCAGCTTTTCAGCCAGTTTGTATCCCCAAATAGCCCGTTGTACGTCATCATCGGTACTCATATAATTATGATCAATGATGGGAGCGGCATCAAATCGGCCTGAGGCTAACTTTACACTCCCCTTACTACTAGGGTTCAGCACTTTACCCCCGATTGAAAATCCATTACCTTTTTGGGGATTTTGCAAACCATGGGATACAAAATAACAAGGCGCAAAATGAAATTGAATATCGGCCGCAGGCTGATTGGGCGAAGAACGCACAAAAGCGCCCGACTCTCCTATATTGCTATTGAATGGCCCTTTTTTACCTGTAATGAAATTGAATAAATTTTTAAAAACTACCGGAAAATTTTCGGCAGCATCTAGAGAACGTTTATAGTTACTGTTAAAAATAGCAAAAAACACCATATGGTCTTGCAGGTTTTGGCCCACTCCTGGCAAATGTTTCTGAACCTCAATGCCGTGTTTTTGAAGCTCATCGCCATCTCCAACCCCTGAAAGCATTAAGATTTGAGGGCTATTATAAGCCCCCGCACTTAAGATTACTTCTCGACTGGCTTTTACTTCATGCGACTGTCCATTTTGTCGATACACTACTCCAGTAGCCTGTTCGTTTTCAATCACAATGCGCTCTACCATAGCTTCTGTCTCGATGCTTAGGTTGCTACGTGAAGCAGCTGGATGCAAAAAGGCTCGGGCTGCACTACAGCGCTCTCCCTTGAGGTGAGTTACCTGATAAATCCCAAATCCTTCTTGTTCAACTCCATTAAAATCATTGTTTTTGGCATACCCCAATTCTATTCCAGCCTTCACAAATGCCTCAGACATAGGATTGGTATAGTTGCGCTGGGTTACATTCAATGGGCCACCACTCGCGTGATAATCATCATTGAGAAACTCATGATTTTCTGACTTTTTGAAATAAGGCAATACTTCTTCGTAGGACCATCCCGGATTTCCCAAATCACTCCAGTCCTGGTAATCCTGTTTATTACCCCGAATGTAAATCATAGCATTAATACTACTGCAACCACCCAGCATTTTGCCTCGAGGCAGGTAAAGCTTACGATTTTGCATGGTACTTTGGGGCGAGGTGTGGTAGGCATAGTCTACTTCGGAATGAAACATTTTAGGAAAAGCTGCCGGAATTTTGATGTTCTTATTGGAATCTTTAGGCCCAGCCTCGAGCACCAATACCGTATGTTTTCCGCTAGCGCTCAACCGATTGGCCAGCACACATCCAGCCGAACCAGCGCCAATGATGATGTAATCATAAGTTTGTTGCATGTTTTTGTTGATTTGGGTAATAATTGGGTGATTAGAAGTACTAATTGTAATATACCCATAATCCCTGCATTTTGGAAGCAGGGATTAGAGTTTATGCACCTTGGTTTTCTCTAGTTTAGTACTAAGAAAAACCAGGTTTGTATCGCAAACACACTAAAGATTAAAAGTATTTAATCGTCAAATCAATCAGTTTTTGTTTGGTGCTGTTGTAAGGCGGCAAGAGCTTTTCCAATGCATTAGGAATGTGTTGTTTCAGAATGCCCCGAGGGTTTGAGAATGCTTCAAAACCATAAAACCCGTGGCCTTTGCCGATACCGCTGTTGTTGGAGCCTCCAAAAGGCAAATTGGTATTAAAAAAATGTACCGCATTGTGATTGATACAAGTACCTCCGGCTCGGGTGTTGGCAATGATATGATTGATGTTTTTCTTATTTTTACTATAAATATACAAGGCCAGCGGCTTCTCGCGTGAATTGACTTCTTTGATGACCTCCTCGAGATTGGTAAAACCATATACAGGCATTACCGGGCCAAAAATCTCCTCAGTCATCAAGGTAGATTCTTTGGGCACATTGGTCATGACTGTAGGGGCAATAAAATCCTGATCATTGTCAAACTTGCCTCCTGCTTCAACGTTGGCTCCTTTGGCTACGGCATCGTCTATATAGCTCTTTACTCGTTTAAAGTGATGGTTATTTACAATACGGGCGTAGGAAGTTTCTTTGGAGGCATCTTCAGAATAAAAGCTTTGAATGTATTCTTTTACCTTGTCAATAAATGCCTGCTTTTTACTTTCGTGCACAAACACATAATCAGGCGCAATACACACTTGCCCATTGTTTACATACTTACCCCAGGCTACCCGACGAGCTGCGTCGTTGATGTTGGCGGTTTCGTCTATAATAGTGGGCGACTTTCCTCCCAACTCTAGGGTTACTGAAGTCAAATGTTTGGCCGCGGCTCCCATCACAATTTTGCCAATAGAAGGTGCCCCTGTGAAGAAAATATGATTAAAAGGCAATTTGAGCAAATCGGTTGAAGTTTGCACCCCTCCTTCTATCACCGCAATTTCGTTTTCCTGAAACACCTCCGCCAGCATTTTCTTCATCAAAGCCGAAGCATTGGGTGTATGTTCCGAAGGCTTTAGTATAATGGCATTTCCTGCTGCAATGGCCGAAACCAACGGCCCAAATGAAAGGTTGAAAGGGAAATTCCAGGGAGAAATAATGAGCACCACTCCTTTAGGTTCGTACTTGATACGCGAACTGGACCCCATCATTGCCAAAGGAGTTTTTACTCGTTGTTTACGCATCCAGCGATGTACGTGGCTTTTGGCGTGTTTGATCTCACTGGTAATGGGGTAAATCTCGGTCAGGTCTACCTCACTGGGGTGTTTTCGATAATCGTTGAACAATGCCTCTTTGATCTGAGGACGATACTTTAACACCAATTGATGCAGCTTTTTGAGCTTGGCAATCCGTTGTGACGAAGTAGTATTGGCAATATTGAACTGATTGGCCTGTTGGGCTTCAAATATTCTTTGAATCTCTGCGGTTTCAGTCTCTTTGGGTATGGTCAAGGTTGCATTCATAACGAAATGGGTTTAATTACTTCACCTGATAAGACCGTTCTTACACTTGTTTGTGTCTCTAGAAATGATGCATCAAACGACTTCAAAAGTTACTTCGTATTGATGGTCCCAAAAAAGAATACAGGGGAACAAAACAGGGAAGTGAAATTGAGATAATTCTGGCTAAAATCTTAGAAAAACAATATTATTGGTAACTTTGTTACTATTTAAGAACAATCTACTGCGAATTTCTTAAATATTTCGAAAGGATAATAGCAGGATTGTCGCATATGATATAACAATACTCTCAAAGTGTAACTCTCAAAAGCCAATGATAGATTTTTCGACGCCCAATACCCAAAATACTACATTCACGGCCAATACCTCGCAGTTGCTGGCCAGCTATTCGGTTGCGCAGGAAAATCGTCATTATGAGTTCGACAATGTGGTGTTTGCTTACCTTACTAAAGGTCTCAAAAGAATCAATATTCCTTCTTTGATATCGCTAGACTTACAACCAGAAATGGTGCTGGTGGGAGCTACCAAAATTTCAGCGGATGTGACTTTTCCTGAAACTACGCCCGAAAACCCAGCAATGTGCTTTTGCCTGGAGGTTTCTCGCGAAAGCGTATGGAAGATTTTGGATAAAATAAACGAGGCTTATGGCATCCCCGAACTTATCAAAGAAGAGAAAAAACTAGATCCGAGTAACTTTTACTATGGTGAAAGCAGCCAGAAGGTGTTACACATTTTGTATGAAATTCAACAACTCATTATTGCAGATGTGGCTTTTAAAGACTATTGGATTGACCTTAAAATTGAGGAGTTGATCTTGAGTTGTTTGCAAACCAATATGCGAACATTGTTGATCGAGAGTTATCAGCAAAACCAGCTGGCAGACCATCCGCTGGCCTTTGCCATTGATTATATCAAGCATAATCTTCATACCCGTATTGATATCAAAACCCTGGCCGATAAAGCTCACATGAGCAAGGCGACCTTCTTTCGGCAATTCAAGCACCACTTGGGGATGACACCCATCAACTTCATTCACCAAGAACGCATCAAGGCGGCCCAACAAATGCTCTCTCGCACCAACAAATCGGTGAGTGAAGTTGGCTATAGCCTGGGCTACACCAGTCCTTCCTATTTTGCCACCCAATTCGAAAAAGTCACAGGTTGTTCGCCTTCGGCTTATCGAAATGGAGGGTAGTTCGGAAGCTCTAGAGTTGCTTTCGTTTTCGTTCCAACAAATGGTTTAGCATCAGATTCATTCACTTCGTTACTGATGACAACTTTGAGAA
>DMXI01000324.1 GCA_003483885.1 Microscillaceae bacterium | reverse complement strand
GAATTTTAAACAAGCTCTAAAACCTATTGCTAAACTTTTAGCCAAACTAAAGGTTGAGTAGGTAGCTTGTATTATGGAAAAATCATTGATAAAATCGGTACACCGAGGTTCATCCACCCGAATCGTAGTATTTGTGGTATATCTACTATTTGTACTGGTATTTGCCAGCCAAATAGTAGATGAATGGAACGTAGTGACTTATAGTATCGTAGGGCTTTTGTTTATCACAGCCTATTTATTGGTATCCGATTTTATGAAAGTAATTTACATCAATGAGCAACAAATAGTCATACGCAACTATTGGCAGTTTTGGAGCCCCCCGATCATATTTGTGGTACCAGAAATAAGTTATGTAGAGTTAATCAAAGCCTACAAAAGCCAATATATGATGGTGCATTTTCAGGAAAAATCATTCCAGCACGGATTCAAAAGAAAGATTAGCATTAGTAGTTTCAACTATGCCAAGCTCAAGGCTGGCTTAGTTGAAGTAGGAGTTTCGGTACATTGATTATGGCTTTTAGTTTTTCCCAAACCACTCCACTTCTTCTTCAAACAAAATTTGGCTCAAGTCTTTATCAGCATGCAACTGCTTAAAAAGCTCGGTTTCGTGCCTGCTCTGGCGGCCACCGCCCACCCTCACCAATACATCAATATATTGGATAAATTCGTCCGATTCGTCTCCAAACTTTTGCCCTACAATAATTTGTTTTTGTACCGGATACACCCCCGAACGTACCCGTAAGGCCTGTTTGGCAGAAAACCCCACCGTGATAAGCCCCAACTCATCGGCCAACAAATATGCTAACCGAGGCACCCCCATATTGGTAAGCCCGCTCACCAGCTCAATGTTACTTGCTTCTTGGTTTTCAATAATTTGGGTGATCAACTGCTTTAGTTTTTGTGCAGCATCTTGCTGATCAAATTGGTTGCGGCTAAAGCCCACAACACCAATTTTTAGTGTGTCGTTAGTTTCCATAATTCTAAGTTATATAAGTTTTTTCCAAGTCGCCAACAGCTTTTTCTCTTCACTTTCCCAAAAGATATCTTCATCTGTTGGCGTTTGTTGATAATACGTATTTTGTTGAATATTTTCCCAAATTTGGGAGGTATTTGTAGCATCATCAAAATCGATAAAAGTACCTGCGGGATACTTCTCAATGAAGCTTTGCCAAGCTGGATTGGTTTGTACCAACATAGGCGTTTGCAAAGCCGCACATTCGTAAAACTTGGTCGGGATGCGCCCTGCTACACTTTTGTTTACCTGATAGGGCAACAGGGCAAACTGCGCTTGTTGTAAAGCCTTCAGTATTTCTTGATGAGGTACGATCTTTTGACCTCCAATCAACTGGATAAAGGAATGTTTTTCTAACCATAATTGTAACTGTTGCCAATCTTGGACATTAGGGCAAAAACCAATGATTACCAATGAAATTTCAGAATGCTTTTGGTGCAATTGTGCGGCCCAATGTATGGCCCGAAACACTCCATAATCTTTAGAAATGGTACCCGAATACACCAATCGCCCTGGGATGCTAGGCTGTGGCGATATGGCAAACCGTTTTACCTTATTGGCTACAATGGTCGCTTTATGTTGCATAAAGGGCATTTCCTGATAATAACAGGCCTCGGCCAATAAATATTGGGTAATGCGATGATGACAAAAACGCTCTATCAGGCGGACATTATTTGCCAAAAGTCTACGCAAAAGCGTCGGGAAAACCTGGGTGTAGCGTATGTTCCGATAATAGTTTTCTTGCACATCGTATACAATGCGTACTTTACGAAACCAGCGGTAAAAATACACCGGTAGTAATAGCTCAAAAGTGGCTACTACTACTATTTGGGGCTGCAAGCGCCATAACTTCCTGAAAAACCGAATACCTGCAAACAGCCGCTGGCTTGAAAGCCTTTTGAAAGCATATAAAGGATGAAAATACACATTAGTAGACTTGGAAAAGCTGGGTGTTTGGGAAGCAAAGCCTATGAAATGAAAATCAGTATCAGGATATTGATTGGCCAGCGATTGCCCGATTTTTTGGTAAAGACGTACATCATCTACTGGTTTGAGAATCGAGGCAAGTACTACGGTAGGTTTCATGAATTAGGCTTTTGGCAATCTAAACTTAAAAGCGCTTCCTTCACCAGGAGTACTCTCGACCCAAATACGCCCTTCGTTTCTTTCAATCAACTCTTTGCACAACAACAAGCCCAATCCGGTTCCTTTTTCTCGATGTGTACCTTCAGTAGTAAAATGAGAATCTACTTTGAATAACTTTTGTGCATCTTCTGGGCTAATGCCAATACCCGTATCTTGTACTGTGAGTTCTACCTGATGGTCGGGTGCATCTTGGCAGTGCACTGTAATGCACCCATCGTTGGTAAACTTGATGGCATTGGATACCAAATTACGGATAACAATATCTACCATGTGGGCATCGGCCATGACTGTATAAGATTGTTCGTCTTTTTTGACTAGTTCAATATTTTTACTTTTGGCATTGAGCGCCAGCAAATCAAAGGTGTCATCTACCAACTCACTTAATTCTATAGGCTGTACGTTTATTTTCATGAGTCCCATTTGGGAACGCGACCAATGCAGGAGGTTGTCTAATAGGTCCAGGGTATTCTTAACCGACTTGATCATTTGCGACGTAAGCACTTCTATTTCTTCAGGAGTCATGGCGTCCTTTTGCAGCTGCATTAGGTTTAGAAAGCCACTGATGGTATTCAATGGAGAGCGCAAATCGTGAGCAATCACTGAAAACAAGCGATCCTTCATACTATTAGAAAGATGAAGTTCCTTTTGTGAAGCCTCGAGTTGAATATTCAGGGCCTGGAGCTTTTGATGAGACTTATGTTTGAAGGTGTAGTTGTTATACAAAACCGCCGAAACCACAATCACCAATAGTAAGGCTACGATCAATAAGGCCTCTATTTGTCCATCTCGTTTGAGTTTTTGAGATTGTAAATCGTTTTGTTTTTTGAGCAAAGTCAGTTCTCGGTTACGCACCTCAAGTTCTTTAGCCTTTTTTTCTACCTCATAATGCTCCTGCATGGCTTTTATTTCGGCCACTGGGTCACGGTTTCCTCCCATCGAGTCGGCCATTTGACGATGCAAACGATAAAAACGAGCAAAGTTGGCTTCGTCGTTCAGCTTCAGGTAAGTATTGGATAAGTATGCATAACTTTCCAAAATCAAAAAACCTTCGGGTTGCTCTAGGGCTTTATTCAGCGCTTTTTGATGAAACTCGAGCGCCTTTTTAGGCTCCTTTTTTTGGAGATAAAAACTACCCAAGTCATTCAGGGTTTGTACTTCCTCACGATTGGCTTTCAACTCCTGGCTGAGCGAAAGAGCATCATTGAAATACTCCAGCGCCTTTTCGTATTTTTTTTGGCGCAAAAACACCTGCCCCAAACCACGAAACGAAACGATTTCTTCTTTGCGAAAACCAATACTACGCTGTATCCTCAGCGCATTGATGTAAAGTATCTTGGCAGTATCGTATTGTTGAAGCTCAGTATAGGCTCGGGCTTTGTCTTGCCAGGCCACAGCAATGCCTCTTTTATCCTGAAGGCCTTGACTAATCTTGAGAGAAGCATCGAATGTTTCCAGGGCTTTTTGATAATTGTGGCTACGTAAATACAAATTGCCAATGGCGTCTAAAGATTGAGAGACTTCGCGTTGCTCCTGGATACTGCGTCGAGTATCGAGGGCTTGGTATTGAAAATCCAACGCTTTGGCATACAGATGCTTACGCGTGTATATGTCGCTAATGCAACTTAAAATAGCCCCTACTGCTTTTTGATTTTTCAAGGTTTCCTGAATCTTCAGCGCCCGAAATTGGTAATTCAGGGCTTGGTTGTATTGATTGAGGTAATAACAACTGATCCCAATCTTGTGTAAAGAATAAGCAGCCAGCCCAGGGTTTTGTAGCGAATCACCAATGGTAAGTGATTGAAAAAAGTTTTTGAACGCCTGCCTGTAATCTCCCTCGCTTAGGTAATATTCCCCAACATTGTTTAGCGAAAGCGAAATCATTTTTTTGTCTTGTAACGAAGAGGCGGTATTGAGGGCTTGTTGAGCATATTGCAATGATTTGGGAGCCGAAACTGAACGATAAACTTCGGCAAGTGCATTCAACAGTACTACTTTTTGAACATTGTTTTGGGAGCTTTGCTCAAGTTGAGTGCGGAGACTATCTATCAGGTAGGTGTTGTTGGCTATAGCTTGGGTAAAACCATTGTTGACCGAAATGAAGTGACTGATTAACAGGCAACTAACCCAAACCCAATATTTCATAAGAAAGAAGCTTTGTTATGACTTATTTAATGATGTCCCTTTTTGAGTGGTTTCAAGTTACGTAAAACGAAATGAATTTGCAATGTGGTTGATTTATGTAGTTGATCTTTTGCCTCAAAATACTATGAAACCTTTGAAGTTTTTTTAATTTAGCAAAGAAGTTGCAGTGACTTCTTAGTAACACTGTCAAAATAAAATCTTCAAATTTAACTAAGCACTTTTTCGTCAGACGAGGCAAAAAATTGGCTAATAGCAGTGCTATTTGGCTATTTTTTAACGAAGACTGATGGTAAAGGTCACGGTTAAAATGTGGAGGTTATTATGACAGGGTTACTTGTTTTAATTCAAAGCAAAAATTTACCTACACAATGATTGTAAACCTAAGAATCGACATCGACTCTTACGACAATGTACAGAACCTGGTACAAATGATTCAGGCCATGGGTTCTGTTTCTGGGGTTGAGGCGTTGGATGCCAACGGCCAGCCACTACAAGCTCCTGCCAGGCCCGAGGTTGCCGGATCGGGCGTAGAAGGTGCCAGCGAACAAGGCTTACGCACTATTACAGTGATTGATTTTTATAAAAAGATCAATGCTGCCAACCTATCAGTCACCCAAGGATTACTCACAAATCAAGCCCAACTAAGAGAGGAGGTACAAACATGGTAACTAAATGGACTGGTGCTGCCAAACGCGATTTGCAGCAAATCTATCAACGCCTCGCGGCCAATGATCCTACTACGGCAAAAGGTACCCTCGAAGCCATTTTAGCTGGAACCGACAACCTACATGAAAATTACCAGGCAGGTAAACCAGAAGGCTTGTTAAGTGGCGAAAAAGTGCCTTATAAGTATATTACGGTAGGTTATTATAAAATCTTATATACTTTTGATACCGAAACTGTATCGATACGTGCTGTTTTTCATTTGCGTCAAATGGCCGAACAAAACCAAGCCTTGATTGCTCAATTGGATGTAAAAGCTGCCGAAGTAGCGGCAAAAGCGGCTGAGGAAGCAGCAAAAGTAGCAGCGTCACAACCTGCTCCTGAGCCAGTGGTAGAGCCTACTCCAGAACCAGTAGCAGATATTACTGAGCCTATAGTCAATGAGCCAGTAACTACTCCTGAGACGGATACAGTGGTGCCAGATACTCCTGAGACCACAGACACTACGGGAACAACTGATACCGAGACTCCAGAAACGCCAACTCCAGAAACTCCGGCGGCAAGCCTGGCAGATTTGGAAGCTTTACGAGCCAAAATGGGAAGTGGTGAAATATCTACTGAAGGAGGCGATGGAGGTTTTGATGCGGCAGCCTTGGAAGCAGAACTCATGGCAGATGATGAAAAAGAGAAGGAGGATGCACCAGAGTTTAAAGACATTTCTTTGGATGATATGGATACTCCAGATAAACCGTCAGGAGAGTAATCCTTTTTAAAAGCATATATTTAAATGAGTGAGCCCGGCAAATTGCCGGGTTTTGTTTTTAAGGGTGACTTGTATTGGGCTAAAGGCAATAATATCTTTGAAGCACTAAAATTTACGACTTTTTCTCTATTTAATGAGACGATTGTCTTGTCTAACTTTGGAATCAATAAAACTTAACTTCTTCTTTTTGATTGATGAGTATGAGATGTGGTAGCAAAAATAAACCCCGACGCTTATGGTCGGGGTTTTTATAAATATAAAAGTGTGTTTATAAAGTCTTACTAACTAATATATTTGTTGGACTGATTTGTTTTGGTTTTGCCAAATAAATATAACCAAATCAAGCGTGATAAACGGAAATTAATTGGTGTCATCAAAAGTATACTCATCATCATAGCTCCTAGAGACACTTCGTCGGACGCCCCAAAGCCGTATGACAAGCCCATGGCCACTAAAAATGCAATAGGAATGGCCAAAGCATAACTTACATACATTGCTCCGGTATAAAAACCAGGTTCAGGAAAAAACGAGGTGTGGCAATGATCACAAGTCTCGTTCATTTTACTAAACTTAGTAGGGTGGTAAAATTGCTTGTGAGCAAATACATCACCCTGTTGGCAATGCGGGCACTTTCCCTGGACCATTGAAGTAACTTTGTTCATAGTGTTGGGGCTTTTATTTCTTGGTATTAACTGATAGCAAAATTACTGTATAAGCACCTACTATTGGCAGGACAAATGGCGGGTTTTGT
>DMXI01000128.1 GCA_003483885.1 Microscillaceae bacterium | reverse complement strand
GTCATCTCCATTGATGTGGTTTGGGTACCAAAAAATTAGGACTCAGAATGACAAAGTCACTCTCTATGAGCAAGTCCCAAACAATGATCTACCTTACCCCCTCTCTATACACTCCTCCCGCGACTTCTTGATATCCGCCATGTTTTCATTGGCCCAAGCCGTCAATCCTTGCAAGTGAGGCATCAAACTCTTTCCCATTTCGCTCAACTTGTATTCTACCCTTGGAGGCACTTCAGGGTAAACTTTCCTCAATACCAATCCATCAGCTTCCAATGTTTTGAGCGTAGTCGAGAGCATCTTTTGCGAGATAGATCCGATGTAACGATACATTTCATTGAACCTTAGCACATCTGCATCATTCAATATTAAAAGTACCAGCATAGACCACTTGTCTCCTATGCGATCCAGGACGTTTCTTACCGGGCAGCCTTCTACTTTACTATATTCTTCCAAATTTTTTTTCATCTCTACTTGATTGATTTTCAACAATAATTACCTGGAGGTAAGCTAAGCACAAGTTTGTAAGTTCTTGACTGGCAATCACTTACTTTTTAGCTTTGACTAACTAAAAGTAAGTTAATATCAATTATTAATCAATAGAAATGAGTAAAATTTTAATCACTGGTGCTACTGGCGGACTAGGTTCTGCGGTAGCTGATTTTTTGAGCAAAAAAGTAAACCCAGCAAATATTGCAGTATTGGTACGCGATGCCCAGAACGAGAAGGCCAAAGCTTTGGCAGCTAAAGGTTTTGAACTGCGAGTGGGTGACTATACCAACAAGGCATCACTAGAGCAGGCCTTTACAGGAATAGATCTTTTATACTTTGTATCGGGTAGCGATATTGCTGCAAGGTTGCCCCAGCACCAAAACGTGGTAGAAGTAGCTACTACGGCCAAAGTAGGGCATATTTTCTACACCAGCGTAAGCTTGAATAACCTATCGGCCAATTCTCCCCTTTATGAGGCAATGAGCCACCACACCAAAACGGAAGAATGGATCAAAAACTCAGGAATGAAGTATACTTTTTTGCGCCACAACCTCTACGGCGAAATAGCCAGTATGTTTATGGGAACCAAAGAACAGTTACTCCAATCCAAAAATATATTTTTACCTGCTGGTTCAGGAAAAACAGCCTTTGTTCCCCGAATAGAACTAGCCGAAGCAGGAGCCAACGTATTGGCCAGCCCAGCCGAACACGTAAACAAAACTTATGAAATGAACGGAAGTGTAAATGTGACGTTTACCGACATTGCACCTCATCTTTCTGATATTTTGGGAGAAAACATTGGTTACGTATCTCCCGAAGTAAGTGATTTTGAAGCAACCCTTACCAAGTTTGGAGTACCCTCAGAATATATAGGGCTGATGACGGTGTTTTCATTGGGAATAGCAGAAGGTTTATTTGACAGCCCCACTACAGATTTAGAGCAAATTCTGGGTAGAAAAACCCAGCCTGTTGCGGAATTTTTAAAAGTAGCTTATCAATAGCAGGGTTCTTCTTATCTAAAGCTGATAAATTGTTAAAAATCTCATTATAACATATATATTATGTTAACTAACAGGTATTTCCCTAATAATCTTAAGGAAGTACCTGTTAGTGCATTTACCGCAACATCAACCCAAAATCAGGGTGCACCTGAAAGCCTTCGGGTGCCTTTTCGGACACCGTGTTGTGATAAGGATTCAAGTATAAGTTACAAATGAAATTATTCTCCTGGTCATATACCTGATATTCATCTATCATAGTGGCTATATTAGGCGCAGTTACCGCGTGGGTACGTTGCCATTTGGTATTTTGGCCATCAGGCAATTGTAAATGGTATAAATACAAATAAATACCTGGTACCCCAAAAGTCGGGATTGGATTGGTAACTTCCCGTCCAAACCCTCCAGTAGCGCCTGGTATTTCGTTGGCATCTGTTACCTGAGGATTCTTTTTGATTCCATTTAAAGAAAACTCAGCTACATTTTTAGGAATCAACTTTAGCCAATTTTGCCTGTAAATTTCTGGAATTTCGACTGGCTCGCTATCGGTGGCATTCCAACTTTCGTGCACATAAAACTGGGCCTCCTCTGCTGGGTCCACTCCTGGAAGACGACTCAACTGAGAAAGTGGGGTTTGGTACAAAAAATCCACAAAATTAAGGGACTGTAAATAACGATAATAGTTGTGTAATTGATGCTCGTTGAAGTACTGAGTGGCCAGGTTGCTCATCAAATGCTCTTGTAGCTTGGCTACATTAAATCCAGCAAAAAACCGACTGATAAAAGCCGATTTCATAAACACTCGGGCGGCTCCCTCTGCATCAATGGCATTTTTTACAATATGTAAAAGCTCATTGGCTCCTGCCTGAATGTCTTGATCACCATTAGGAAAGAGCGCCTGAGACATTTGAGCCATCATTTCTTCCATAGATTGTTGCATAATTGTAATTTTTGATTGGTTTAACCTCGAAGCTTACTCAATTATAACGGCATAATCAATTGATACAGGAGAAAATATTTCTCTCATATGCTAACAATTTACTCCTCAATAACCACTTTTATTGGCCTAAAACAAGGTTTTGCTGCGTCAACTACATATTTTAGCAAACCAAGCTTTTCACGAATACTATTTTCCATTTAAGCTAAAATCCAAAAAACTCATCAAGTAAATTGCTTAATTAGCCAATATTTATCACGAAAACGATATAACCATGGCAACTTACTCACTGAACATCAACCAAAAAACCATCAAAGTAGACGCTGAAGCCGATACTCCGCTCTTATGGGTATTGCGTGACCACCTGCAAATGACAGGCACCAAATACGGCTGTGGGAAGTCTTTGTGTGGGGCTTGTACTATACACCTTAATGGCAATGCGGTACGCGCTTGTTCGCTCCCTGTTTCGGCCATTGGTTCCAATAAAATTACTACTATAGAAGGACTTTCGGCTACCTCTTCAGGAGGCAACGAACTGCACCCGGTACAAAAAGCCTGGATAGAGGAAGATGTGCCACAATGTGGGTATTGCCAATGTGGACAAATTATGTCGGCTTCGGCCTTGTTGGCCAAAAACCCCAAGCCTACCGACGAAGATATAGATGCGGCAATGTCAGGTAATATTTGTCGTTGCGGTACTTATACACGGGTACGTAAGGCCATCCATAGAGCCGCTAAAGAGATGAAGTAGTTGCCCTTTTGTCGGTGTTTGAACACAGTATCACCAACAAAAGTTGTCCCCAAGGTAAAGGTCAATATCATTAAATTAGTAGAAGAATATTGATTAACGAACTCTAATTAAGATTACCTACGGTGAGCTCAC
>DMXI01000638.1 GCA_003483885.1 Microscillaceae bacterium | reverse complement strand
TAATAGGGTTTAGAAATATGCTCTTAGAGAATGTTAGATGGAATGAATCTATCAATATTCGTATAATGCAATTTTACTGTCAATAGCAAAACTATATGAAGATAGATTTTATCCTCTGAACTATTGAGTGAACAATCATGTTTTTGTTTCTTGCCAATTTTTATTTAGGAAAACAATCAAAAGTATCTCAATGATTTGGCTATTAAAGAGATAAGTTAGTGTTGATGGATATATTCATCCTTAGTTCAAAATTAACAGTGGTTACAACTATAGTAGAAGATAATTGATATTTAATATGATTAATTTTCTTTCAAACAATGGTTGATCATTTGAACCATTTTCTCTCTGATTGCTCCAATATTGCAACACTCTAACACCAAATTTACTCTAATTTTTTTATAAATACAGTTGGTATTCAATATATAGTTATTCTATGCAATATAGAACCATAAATATCGCCTTAGTTTTTCTAAAATTGTAACTGTGAAATGAATAGTAGCGCAGAGATTAATGAAAGTATTTCAATATTATATTATTTGGGGATTTTTTATGATGTTTTGGGTAGGTTGTGCCTCCAAAACACCTCATCAAAAAATAGGTTATGAAGTCACCTCTCCTTCGAATAATATAACAATAGGTTTTTCGCTTAAGCTGGATGGAACTCCGATGTATTGGGTCAAACACCAAAACAAATTGGTGATAGATACCTCAAAACTCGGATTTGAACTCAAAGGCGAAAAGGCATTACTCAATGGATTAAAGGTGGTGGCACAAGATACCACCAGTTTTTCAGAGACCTGGAAGATGCCTTGGGGCGAACAGCAAGAAGTATTGAATAATTATCGCCAAATGGTGGTGAAGCTGGAGGAAAAGAAAGGCGCAAGGCGTAAGCTTAATATTCATTTCCGTGCTTATGACGATGGCATTGGTTTTCGTTACGAATTTTTGAAACTGGAAAACCAAGGAGCCAAGAATCAAGAAGTAATTATCACTAAAGAAAACACCCAGTTTAAACTAACTGGTGACCATACTTGCTGGTGGATTCCAGGCGATTGGGATAGCTACGAGCACCTGTATAATACAACCAAGTTCTCTGAAATAGATGCACTGTCCAGGCAAAAAGCAGCTAGCTTAATGCAAACAACCATTATGGACAATGCCGTAAATACTCCAGTAACCATGCGTACCGCAGAGGGACTGCACTTGAGTTTTCACGAGGCTAACCTGACCGATTATGCAGGTATGACGCTTAAGATTGATCCCAAGGGATTGAGTATGGAATCGGCCTTGGTAGGGTCTAAACGAACGGGATATTTGGTAAAACGTACATTACCCTTTAAAACCCCCTGGCGTACCATTCAAATTGGAGAAAAAGCTGGAGATTTGATAGAATCTAAGCTGATTTTGAATTTAAATGAACCCAATAAACTTGGCGATGTAAGCTGGTTTAAGCCTAAAAAATATGTAGGAATTTGGTGGGAGATGCATTTGGATAAAGCCTCTTGGGACAAAAAAAGTGGTAAACATGGAGCTACTACCAAAAATGCCAAAGCATTTATAGACTTTGCCGCAAAAAATAATATCACTGGACTATTGGTAGAAGGATGGAATACGGGCTGGGAAAATTGGCTAGGGAAGGATCGAGAAGGGGTGTTTGATTTTGTAACGCCTTATCCTGATTATGACCTCCAAGAAGTAGTGCGATATGGCAAAGAAAAAGGCGTGGAGGTGATTATGCATCACGAAACTTCGGCCGCCCCACGAACTTATGAAAAGCAGTTAAAACCGGCTTATACCTTGATGAAAGATTTAGGGATTAAAGCGGTGAAGACTGGATATGTGGGTAAAATTTTACCAGAAGGAGAATATCATCATGGGCAATGGATGGTGAATCATTACCGAAAGGTATTGACCACGGCCGCCCAATACAATATTGCCATCAATGCGCACGAACCCATCAAAGCTACTGGGATTCGCCGTACCTACCCTAACGCAATTGCGCGAGAAGGAGTGAGGGGGCAGGAATTTAATGCCTGGTCGGTCGATGGAGGCAACAAACCAGACCATACCACCATTATTCCGTTTACCCGCGGATTGGGTGGACCAATTGATTTTACACCAGGGGTTTTCAATATTAAACTGGAACCCTACAAAGATAAAAACCAGGTAAATACAACCCTGGCCAAACAATTAGCTTTATATGTAGTGATTTATAGCCCAGTGCAAATGGCTTGCGACTTAATAGAACACTATGGAGAACACCCTGCATTGCAATTTATCAGAGATGTAGGTGTAGACTGGGAACAAAGTAAAGTATTAGATGCTGCTATTGGCGATTACGTGACCATTGTACGCAAAGAGAAAGGTACTGACAAATGGTTTTTGGGAAGCATTACCGATGAAAATGCGCGTTTACTCAAGGCAGCATTGAGCTTTCTGGAAAAGGGCAAACAATACGTAGCAGCCATTTACCAAGATGGTAAGGACGCTCACTGGGATAAAAACCCAACAAGCTACGAGATCAAAAAATTTATCGTTGATAACCAAACGAGTATTGATTTAAAATTGGCCGCAGGGGGAGGCACTGCTATTAGCTTGATACCTGCTACCGATGAAGAAATAAAAAATATCAAGTCTTATCCCAAAGCTAAATAATTGGGATACAGACCAAAGAAGTTACAAAATCGTGTGTTTGTAATATTTTTAACCATAGTATATATTATAGTATCAGATAGCCGAAGCCCTGTGGGTTTTGGCTATTTTTTTGTATTTAGGTGAAAGAAAACATAGCGAGATCGATGGAATTCAAAATTAACCGAGCCGATGCCACCCTGGCCTCTAAAATGTTATCACTTTATCAAAAAGTAGCTCAAATACCTGATGGCATTATCAGACATCCGCACGAAATCAACCTGGAATATATTGAAGGATTTCTTCAAAAATCTATCAAACAAGGTTTGGCATTGGTAGCGGTAAAAGAAGATCAAGTAGTGGGAGAAATACACGCGTACACCCCTGATATCTATGCGTTTCAGCATATGTTGACCGACCTTACTATAGTAGTAGACCCTCAACAACAAGGACAGGGGATTGGACGAAAGCTATTCGAGACATTCTTAACTACGGTGAAAAAAGAATATCTCTATATTTTGCGAATTGAGCTATACGTAAGAGAGCATAATCATCGCAATGTAAAGTTTTATGAGGGTTTGGGGTTCCAAAACGAGGGTCAGCAAGCCAATAAAATATTCAAGTCGGCAGGTACCTTTGAAACCCCACTACATATGGCTTGGTTTAACCCGAACTACACAGGGAACAAGTAATAATATCATTAAATGAAGCTTCTTAATATTTTTTCGATTCGAAGAAGTTCTACCCCACTCTAAGTTCTAGTTCCATCGCATTGGTGTCAACCTAAGATCGAATATATTTGAATAAAAACAGCTTTTAGATAACTGATAATGAGTTTTTTAACTTGAAAAACAAGGACTTCATTTCCGCCTTATTTTGTTGGCGTTAAGAAATTTGTGAAATGAAGCCGTAAAAATGGTCACTGAACGAGGTACGAGTGAATGTTTGAGCATTTTAGGCGTAA